>DASZOW010000598.1:0-3482 GCA_035550615.1 Puia sp. | reverse complement strand
CGTTTTCAGATCAGGCGCCATCGTTCGATATTCAGAGGACTTTGATTGAAGGTATTCCCAATAGTGTTGCCGCACATATGTCTTGGAGAACACGTATATAACTCCGTTTCGCCCTTGTTCACCGACCAATTTTATCGCGTTTGAGTCTTTGTAGACTTGGATATACGCAATCTCGGATGGCTGATACTGCTCAAGAAAACCGGCATTCGTTCGGATGCTGTCAATATAGTACATCGGCGCGTCAGATGGGGCCAGGTTGGTCGCTTCGGATGCATGATTCAAGTGATAGCACGAAATGGAAAGGCTGATGCCGTCTACGGACCTATTCAGATAGTATGGCTCATCGATAGGATATTGCGGTTTTTTGGCAGTGTCTATTCTGACGTAGAACCTGATCGTGTCGTTGGAGAGGCTCCAATAATCGGAGCAGTTTCTTGAGCCCCATTGATCTTTTAAATTGGGGTAAAGTGCAAAGATATCCTTGACCAGAAAGTGGCCGATCTCGATAGTTGATCCATTTGGGAGGTGGCCATGAAATCCGCGGCTCAAACGGATATTGCCGATATAGTCATCGTCCTGGTCCTTTTGAAAGATCATGCCCGGAAACTTTTCGGAGATATAGCCCTTACCATTTTCATATTCACCAAAGGTGCCACCACCGCATCGCTTGCCCAATTCCATCTCTTCAACTTCTGTCTGCTTCAGTTGTGGATCAGCTTTTTGCAGCTCGGCTAGGGTCGTCCGACATAGGCAGATTCCGTTGATGGTAATATTCTTAGCCAGCGCGGAGTCGATAGAGCTCGACCGCTGTGCAGATATTGTAAAGGTGGTGAGGAGGGTCAGAGACAAGAGTAAGGGGGATTTCATAGGGCTAAAAATAATTGATTTGGACTAATTCATTATCGTTTTTCGATAGGAGTCCCGTAATAGCTTATCGCTGCATAAACATCCAACGATGACCTTCCGGGTCTTCTGCGCGATAGCGCATGCCTGGTCCGCCGGTCTCAATAGCAGAGAGAATGCGGGCACCGGCCGCGACAGCATTGTCGAAGTGGCTTCGAATATCCTGAACGTACACAAGGACTCCATCAATGATATAGGGAACCAGGCTCCATGCCGCGGCGGCTTCGCAATGTTGGCGATGATGGGAAGGACTTTGATAGTCAGGCGTCGGAGAGGCGAGTATGATCACACCATCGCCTAGCGTTAGCTCACCATGAGTGAGACGGCCGGCATCATCGAGCCAGCGCGTACGCTCAGTGAAACCAAATGCATTACAAAGCCACTCCATGGTCTGTACACCGTTTTCATAGGCGATCATGGGAATAACGGTCGGATAGGGGGTCATGCTTTTTATTTTAAGATAGTAAAAAAACCCGCTCTTATGGAGCGGGCTCTCAAGGGTTCGAAGCAATAAATACTTGCCTTCAATGAAACCGTATAGTAATCAAGCATTTAGCGTAGCGGATTGCGGTTGATTAAACTTGAACAGACTTGAACAGGCTGGGAACGGGCCGGCGAGTGGGAAATCCGCTAGATTTGATCCATGTATACTACAATTGATCCCCTACGATGCTTATATCCGGTTAAGGCAAGCCGGATCTGCTTTTTTGTTTGTGCATCGATGTTGCTGGTTTCCTGTCATACCGCACCGGCAAAACAATACGGTTTTCTTGCGATGCTTGGGCAGGATACGATCTCGGTGGAAACGATAGTCCGCCAGGGCAATACGTTAAAAAGCGATGAAGTGGATCGTTTTCCCCGGGTACGGATGCGTCATACCGTGGTTGACCTGAACGACGATGGCAGCATACGACACCTGGTCATGGAAATTCGCACCCCCAGTGAACCGTCCGGTGAGCGGGACCGAACAGTGGTGGCCGATGTCGCCCATAACAACGTACACCTTTCAAAAACAGACAGCACCGGTACCGTGAACCGGGACTTTCCGACGGGTGGCAGCATGGTGGTGGCACACGTGCCGCAGATGTATAGCCTGTATGAGCTTTACTTTGCCGCGGCGTTGAAGCAATCGGCGGCATCAAAGCTTGCGGCGGGCAGTCCTGTGCAGCTGCGGCAGTTTTATATCGACCGGGAATTCGACCGGTTTCCATTGGGCCACGCCACGGTAACCCCTGTCGGGAAAGGCAAGGTAGAGATTACACACGACTGGCTTTCCGGAACCGGTGAGGCTATGATGGACTCCAGCGGTGACATGCTCGGTTATTCGGGCGACCGAACGACCTACAAAGTGGAGGTAAAACGACTGGTCACAGCACCCGACATAAAAGCTATCGCTACCCGCTTTGAGGCAAAGGAGACAGCAGGCGGCAACGTAAAGTCATTAAGCGTCCGGGATACCGTCCGGGCGCAAATAGGTAATGCCATGTTCACCATCGATTATGGGAGACCGCTTTTGCGAGGGCGAACCCTGCTGGGGGGCCTGATACCCTATGACCGGGTATGGAGAACAGGCGCCAATGCGGCCACGCAGTTTACGACGTCAGTCCCAATCAGGCTAGGGAGCTTGCAGGTTCCTGCCGGCAGATACACGCTGTTTACCGCACCACATACAAGTGGAGTCGATCTGATGGTGAATAAGCAAAGCGGAGAGTGGGGCACAGGGTACAATGGCACACTTGACCTGGGTAGACTAAGGGTGACCAGTGAGGTGGCCGCAGTCCCTGTGGAAGAGTTCACGATAGCTGTGATTCCCGTAGATCATCGGCACGCTAAGCTGGTATTCGAATGGGGCTCATTCCGGTGGATTGCACCCATCGAGGTGCAGTAAGCCTTGCGGTCGGAGCAGAGGGGGCGGTTGGCTAGCGGGAAATTCGGTATCTTCCCGAGATGAAATACACGATTGCGTTGCTACTGACCTTGCTTTGTCTTCCTCCGGCCGTGTTTTCGCAGGTACATCTGTTTCAAGAAGGCGTCATCTCCACCGGCGATTATGAGACACATCCGGCTTTCTCGCCTACCGGAGATACGCTTTATTTTTTGCGGGGTTTGCCTGATGCCAATTTATTCTCGATCTATGTTTCCTTTAAAAAGGATGGAAGATGGACCAAGCCGCAGATCGCTCCATTTTCGGGCCGGTACGTGGACGCAGACCCCTTTGTGACCAAAGATGGAAAAGCAGTGTATTTTGTTTCCAACCGTCCGGTGCATGAAGGGGACCCGGTGAGGCCCGACTGGGATATCTGGAAAGTAGAGATCGCCGCCGCCGGATGGGGCCAGCCTATTCACGTTGATAGCCCGATCAACAGCGGCAGCAATGAATATTTTCCGACGATAGCCGACAACGGCAACCTGTATTTCGGCTCCGAGCGTAGAGGAGGTAAAGGACAGTCTGACCTCTATGTTGCCAGACGGGTCGGCGGAAATTATGCTTCACCGGAAAACCTGGGCGATTCCATCAATACGCCGGAAAGCGAATACGAGCCATATATCGCGCCCGATGAAAGTTATCTCATCTTTAT
>DASZOW010000597.1:0-2647 GCA_035550615.1 Puia sp. | reverse complement strand
AATCCGGGCTTTACGGTCGATGAGCCGCTGGTTGAACTGGGTACTCATCTGAAGCTTCCTGCGCAATATGTGGGAATGAGAAAGGATATCGAAAAATCGTTACCGGCATTGGAGGTCTGAGTTATGCACAAATTACAATATATCGAGTCAGGGACTGGTGGGAGTCCGGGCGCGAAGGGTAGGGATTCGGGGGGGATTGATCGGGACCCGCAGTGGACGGGTAGGAATCCGGGGGACCGGAATGCGGCGAAGGCGCTGGTCCTGCTTCATGGCCGCGGGGGTTCGGCGGAAGACATTCTCGCGCTGGCGGATGCGTTGCCGGTAAAGGGCTATGCGCTTTTTGCGCCGCAGGCGACGGGGCATTCGTGGTATCCCTACTCCTTTCTGTCGCCGATCCCGCAGAACGAGCCCTGGTTTAGCTCGGCGCTGGACGTGGTCGGCCAGATGGTAAGGCAGATCGAAGGGCGGGGGATTGCCGCGGAAGACATTTTTTTTACGGGATTTTCGCAGGGTGCGTGTCTGATGCTGGAATTTCTTGCGCGGAATGCGACACGGTATGGCGGCGTGGCGGCTTTTACGGGCGGGTTGATCGGCGACCGGCTTTATCCGGAACATTATCAGGGGGACTTCAAACAAACGCCCATCTTTATGGGCACCAGTGATCCGGACCCGCATGTCCCCGTGCAGCGGGTGCATGACACGACGACGCAGCTAATGCAGATGAATGCGTTGGTGACCGAACGGGTTTATCCGCGTATGGGCCATACGATCACCACGGAGGAGATCCGGGAGGCGAGCCGGGCGGTCTTTCGGCCATGAAGTTAGGGGCGAGGCGGGCGTGTTTCACCGAGGAGATCAGGGGGCGAGGCGGGTCGTCTTTCAGCCGTGAGATCGGGGAGGCGAGGCGTGGCGGTCTTTAATGTTTCCGGAAGAGCGTACTTCTGACCTTGCTGAGAAACTCGGGTGAGACGCCGATATAGCGGGCGATCTGGTGCTGGGGGACGCGCTGGGCCATGTTCGGATATTTTTCGAGGAATTGCAGATACCGTTCTTCCGCGGTCTGTGAGATGGAACTGTAGAATCTTGCCTGCAAGACGCCGAGCGATCGCTGGACCAGCAGCCGGAACATCCGTTCGAAGGCGGGGATCTTTTCGAAGAGCCGGGTTTTGCCGGCATAATCGATGGTGAGCAGCTCGCAGTCTTCGATGGTCTCGATAAAAAGATTGGATGGGGTACGTTCGGAAAAGCTGGTGATATCGCTTGCCCACCAGTCTTCGACGGCAAAAAGCAGGATGGTCTCGACGCCTTCCTTGTCGAGATAATAAGTGCGGATACAACCATGAATGATGAAGGCTTCGAAGTCGCATATCTCGCCTTCCTGAAGAAGAAATGTTTTTTTGGGAATCCTGCGGTGGCGCAGGAGGGCGTGAAAGAATTCGGATTCTTGCGGGGTTAGGTGGATGTATTTGGCTACGAAGCGATCGATCTCGTCGAACATGTTCGAATTTTAAACGAAAATAGCCAAAAAAAAGAAGCTGTACTTCTTGCGAAACACAGCTCCCGTTTCAAACGCCTATTCCTTTTAATTTTTATGAGCTAGTTTTTAGGCCGCTCATAATTGTTTAGCAGGAAATCACCGTTTGTTTGATATATCCAGTTCCAAAACCGTGCCACGCCTTTAAAGGCGGAGGTCGTGGGGTGGGAGGGCGGAATTGTTGGGATTTTTCCGCTTTGGGGTTCCCCTGTAGAACGGGTTCCACGGTGGGGGGCGTCTATCGGCGAGACAATGGGAGCCAGGGCGATGGGTGCTTTGCAAGGAATACCGGCAGCCAAGGGGTGGCCGGAGGCGGGCGGCAAGTGGGCAGGAGCGGGCCGCGCAGTTTACGGGGCGGGGCGTATCACGGGCATAATTTTTTAGGTCCTTATAGTACAAAAATACCTTCAAATTATGTCAACCGCAATGCAAGGAAAGCCGATGAGTACGCAAAACAACAAGCTGCGTGAATTCTTTATCCAACAGCTTCAGGATATCTATTGGGCCGAACAGAAGCTAGTTAAGACGCTGCCTAAACTGGCAGAGGCCGCTCATTCCACTGAGCTGAAGGATGCCTTCAATAGTCACCTCGAGGAAACGAAGAATCACGTGAGCCGGATCGAGAAAGCATTTCAGATGATGAATGAAAAATCTTCCGCCACGGAATGTCCCGCGATGAAAGGCATTACGGAAGAGGGCGAAGAGATCATCGACGAAACGGACGACGATTCAGCACAGCGGGATGTCGGGCTGATCTTTGCCGGGCAGAAAGCCGAGCACTATGAGATCGCCACCTACGGCGGGCTTATTCAGCTTGCCAAGACGATGGGGCAAGGCGATATAGCCGAGCTGCTGGGGCAGACGCTGACGGAAGAGAAACATGCTGACGAGAAGCTGACGCAGATTGCGGAAAGCAACAGCAATCAGCAGGCGATGAGCGAGAGATAAATTCTTAGATAAAGGGGATGTGTGTACGTAGGGATCGGCCCGCTGGGCCGATCCCATTTAAATTTCGGATATGAACAAAGTACATTTCGAGGAAGGGGACCGGAACCTCGTGGTTGTCGAGGAGGCAGACGGGTTCAAGCAGGCGGAGGCGCTTGCCGACAATTT
>DASZOW010000596.1:0-2858 GCA_035550615.1 Puia sp. | reverse complement strand
ATGTGACGGATGCCGAGTTTGAAGAAGTGAAGTAAAACATTGATCCATAAACGTTAGGGCGGTTCGATCAAACGAACCGCCTTTTTTGTTGCATATATCAGAATAATTCGTACCTTTGCATCCGAATTGAACAACTAGCTATACATCATCTGGCGAGTTTGCCATCTACAGAGATCTCCAGGGACCGAAGGTCCGGCCGAAGGCCAAAAAATAAACTCACACACTTCTTTCAACGATTCTAGTGTCACGCGCCAAGGACCGATGGTCCGGCGGAGGGCCAATCTTTAATGATCTCCCGGTTGTTCAACTAAATTTTAGAAATAGTTAAAACAAATAAGTCATGAAAAGTGATCTAGTGCATCCACGTGTGCAAGTGGAACCTGCTATCCTGCAACGGTTAGTAACCGAAGTAAAAGAGACTGTGGCGACGGACGTCGCAATGCCGCAAGCGAAAACGCCTTCACAGGCAAAAAAGAGCTCGTTTGGCGCCTTGAATCTATGGGCGATCCGGCGGAACCGCCGTACGGTTTATGGCCGCAAACAGCCCAACATCGTCAATGGTTTTGGTTACTGATAAGGATTGATTATGTAGTAGGCCCTACCGCTAGGTAGGGTTTTTTTTTGTGTGGCGGAGGAGAGCGGCGGCAGAGGGAGCTACGGCGGCGGGAAGCGGGGCCGCGAGGGGCCGCAGCGGCTCAGATGATATCCATCTTCTGCATGAGAAAGGAAGCATTGCGGTTGCGGGCGATGCCGCGCCGGAGGCGGTAGTCGAAATGCAGCTCGTTATTTTCGATGACGCTTTCGAAACAATAATTGCTGATGCGGCCGGGCAGTTCCTCTTCGAGTGCGCCGAGGGTCAGATCGTGTGTGGCGAACAGTGAGAGACAGCGATAGCCCAGCAATTTCCGGATGAACTGTTCGGACCCATAGGTCTTGTCCTCGGAGTTGGTGCCGCGCAGGATCTCGTCGATCAGCACGAGGGCGGGAGCGCCGGTCTGCAACCGTTGGATGATCTTCTGCAACTTTTTCAGCTCGGCCATAAAATAAGAGGTCTGTTCCTGCAGCGAATCGCTGATGCGCAGCGAGGTCAGCATTTGAACCGGTGTGAACCGGAAAGAAGCCGCGCACACGGGAAGGCCGCATTGAGCCATCAGCAGATTGACGCCAAGCGTCCTCAGGAAGGTCGTTTTTCCCGACATATTGGAACCGGTGACGAGGATCAGCGATTCGGCGACACCGATAGTCAGATCATTGGCGATGCGGCGGCCGGCGGGGATCAGCGGATGGCCGAGACCGGTGGCTTCGATGAACAGCCCTCCCGCGGGGTTGGAGCCGACCGCAGGAGAGGAGAGGTCATTGGGGCCGGGGGTGGGGGGAGCAATTGCCGGATGGAGCGGCAGCGGATAGTTATTTTCCTGGTGATTAAAGGCATAGGTCGCCAGCGTATTGAGCGCTTCGATCCGGGAGACGGAGTCGATCCAGACGAGGAGGCCCGTGCGGTTGCGCTGTTTCCATTTTTCCGCCGCGACGATACAAAACAGGTCGTAAAAGAAGAAATTGCCCAGGACCAATGTAACGAGCAGGTTCAGCCGCTGATCAAAGGCGGAGCTTAGCCTGGACAGCCGCCGGATGGCCGTATGCGCCTTTCCCGTATGCCCCTGCAACTCCTGCAGGATCGCGGAGTTTCCCGTACCGGTCCGATTGAAAACGGCGAGAATGCCGGCATACTGATCGAGCAGGTCGTGCTGATGACCGATGAACCGGTGCTGGTGTCCGATGTACTTGGCGTAGACGGACCAGATCGCTCTCGAAACCGCGAGACCGATGATGACAAGGGTATATTTATTGCTGGCAAAAAGCTGGTAAAAAGCGTACAGGTTGAAAACCGGAACGAGATACATGGCGATGCGGACCGGGATATTCCGAATCAACTGGGAAGGGGTCTCCAGCCATTGGCGCAGGCTTTCCCTATCGAGGTCGGGATAAGGCGCCGGCGTGTTCCGGTCGCCATACAGCAGCAGACCGGTGGCTGTCAACAACTGACGGTTGGCCGTTTGGGGCGCCAGCGTGCGAATGGCTTCCTGCTGCTCGCCGATCCGCTCTACGTCGAGGATGGGCTGCCGCAGACAATCGGCGAGTACGGCGGCACCGCGGACGGTCGTTGTCCGGTTCAACAGATGAAAAAGGGAATACCGGCCAAAGATGTCCAGGTCTTCGAGATAGTTGTCGGCATCCAGGAAAACGGCGCCATCGGAAAAGGCATTGGACTCGCCGCCCATCATCCGCAGCTCGTTGTCATTGACGAAATGCAGCTTTTCCAGGAGACGGCGTTTGTCTTTGAAGCTGTAATGAAGATTGACACAGAAAAGAAATAGACCGGCCTGGGCAAAGGCCAGCACGAGCAGGGCGGGGGAGTAGTCCTGGAACAGATCATAAACGCACCATGCCAGGGATACAAAGATCACGAGACGGAGCAGAGACATGCCGTTGAGCTTTTTCTGCAGTTTCCGGATCGCGGCGGTATGAGCGGCAGAGTTCTCCCGGTAGTAGGTGTCGTTGGCCTGGATCAAGGAGGTGATTACATGATATCCATCGCCTTAACGAAACCCGTACAGACGAAAGGCAGGATAAGCGTCAGGTATTCGAAGTGAGAGGCAACAGCCCAGATGAAACAACCCGTGGAGATAAAAAACATTAACCAGTAACCGAGTCTGCTCTTCTTTGGTTCCATAAAGAAAACTTTGTTGCGCGAAGTTAAGAGAAATCCAGTATTGAACCAAAGTCAAAAAAATCAATACCTTCGGGGCCCCTGGACGATATATTTAGCATACATTAGCAGCATGATGTAAATAATACAC
>DASZOW010000595.1:0-4444 GCA_035550615.1 Puia sp. | reverse complement strand
ATCGAACAGGCCACGGATATCCGCGTATCGCTGGCCGACGGCCGGACCGTGTCTGCAGAGCTCAAAGGCACTGATGCGTCTACCGATATCGCCGTGCTCAAGATCGACGTCACGGGTCTCAAGGCGCTGTCCTTTGCCGATTCCGAATCGCTGCAGCCGGGGCAGATCGCCATCGCCATCGGCAATCCCCTGGGTCTGCACCATACGGTTACCGCCGGTGTAGTCAGCGCTTTGGGCCGTACCCTGCGGGCCAGCAACGGCAGACTGATCGACGATATCATCCAGACCGATGCCTCGCTAAACCCGGGTAACTCCGGCGGCCCGCTGGTGAACTCGCTGGGACAGGTCATCGGCGTCAATACCGCGACGATCCAATCCGCACAAGGACTTTGCTTCGCCGTCTCGTCCAATCTTGCCGCATTCGTGGCAGGCAAGCTGATCATGGAAGGCAGGGTAAAGCGGGCCTATTTAGGCATTGCCGGTCAGCTGGTGAATTTGACAGGGAGGATGATCGCCGCCAATCGGCTGGAAAAACAAACCGGCGTATATGTCTATGAGGTAGTTCCGGATCAGCCGGCTTACAACAATGCCATCAGGACGGGGGACATCATCGTCTCTTTCAACGGCCATGCCGTCGGAACGGTGGATGAATTGCACAAACAGCTCAATGCAGAGGTTATCGGTCGCACCGTGGCATTGGAGGTGTTGCGTGATGGCCGGAAGACGGCGCTGCGGGTGATCCCGGGAGAGATGCGATAATTGGCAGTACGCGCCCCGCGAGGACGTATGAGTACGCGCCCCGCGAGGACGTATGATCACGCGCGGTCGCGCAAATCGATCTCTCTGCTCAGTGATTGGAAGATCTCGTCTACGTCCCCTTCGCCCTGGATATAGACAACTTTGTCGTATTTTTTGTAGTAATCGGCGACCGCAGCGGTCTTTTTCTCATATTCGCCGTACCGGGCGCGGATCGTGTTCTCATCGGCATCATCGGACCGGCCCGAGGTAAGCCCGCGATGAAGAAGCCTTCTGACCAGTTCCGATTCGCTAACCTGCAAAGCCAGCACGACGGAGATAGACGTTCCCTTCTGGGCCAACAGCTTATCGAGCGCCTCGGCCTGTGCGGTCGTCCGGGGAAATCCGTCAAAAAGAAAACCATGGGCCGTAGGATTGTTATCGAGCGCGGAGCTGATCATTTCGATGACCACTTCGTCGGGAACGAGGTGCCCTTTGTCCATATAGCTCTTGGCGGCCATCCCCAAAGGGGTCTGACCGGCGATCTCGCTGCGGAGAAGCTCTCCGGTGCTAAGATGCTTGAGACCATATCGCGTGATCAACCGTTCCGACTGGGTGCCCTTGCCGCTGCCGGGAGGACCGAATAGAATTAAATTGAACATAATACGTACTACTTACCCTTGTGAGTGGACAAATATAACATACAGGCGTTAAAAATCCTTTAACATTTTTTATGAAAGCATGTTTAACTATCTTGATCCTGGTGACTTTTCTGTTCCAACGATGTGATACCAATCCACCGGCAAATAGACTTACTCAACCTCAAAAAACAAACAATATGGACAGCAATGACTCCGTAAAAAAGGAGAACAACCCGGTATACTCGCATACCGACACCTCGGCCGTCGGGCTGACGGATGAGCAGTGGAAAAAGATCCTGCCGAAAAATGTCTTCGAGATCGCCCGGAACAAAGGCACTGAACGCCCCTGGACCAGCCGTTTTGAAGATTCCAAAGAGATCGGAACGTATTATTGCGCCGTATGCGGTAATCCGCTGTTCCGCAGCGATACCAAATTCGAGAGCGGCTGCGGCTGGCCCAGCTTTTATGAGCCTATCAGCAAAAGCAGCATCATTTACGCTCCCGACCATTCCTATGGCATGGACCGGACCGAGGTCATGTGTGGCCGCTGTAAATCGCATCTCGGGCACGTCTTCAACGATGGCCCGGCCCCAACAGGCCTGCGATACTGCATCAATGGGGTAGTCCTCGACTTCGAGAAGGCAAAAGATGCAGAGAAAAAGTACAATGAAGGCAAAAAGTAAATTTTTACCTGTATTTTTGCACCCCGAACCGCCTTTGGGTGGTTCATCGGCCAACTTAGCTCAGCTGGTAGAGCATTTCATTCGTAATGAAAGGGTCGTCGGTTCGATTCCGATAGTTGGCTCAGAGGCTTATGATTGGCCTGTCCGGCTGGTGGACCCGAGGTCCGCTTAAAAGATGAAATGGTCTTTCATGAAATTTTCACAATTAGCTGAGACCCTTATAGGATCGGAGATCGTGAAACTCGGCGGCGAGATCCGCGAAAAGATCCGAAAAGGAGAAAAGATCTACAATTTCACCGTCGGGGATTTCGATCCGGCCATTTTCACCATCCCAAAAGAGCTGGAAGACCTCATCATCGACGCTTACCGTAAACACTTTACCAACTACCCGGCAGCCGAAGGCAATCTCGACCTTCGGGAATCGATAGCCGTCTTCCTCAAAGACAGGGAAGAGCTCAGCTATGGTCCGGACGAGATACTGGTAGCCAGCGGAGGCCGGCCCCTGATCTACTCGCTGTTCAGAACCCTGGTAGATAAGGGCGACAAGGTCATCTATGCCGTTCCCTCCTGGAACAACAACCATTACACACATCTCAACCAGGGGGAGCACGTCGTCATAGAGGCAACTCCGGAAAATAATTTCATGCCCACGGCGGAAGCCCTGCAACCTCACATTGCAGCGGCGACCCTGATCTGTCTTTGCTCTCCGCAAAATCCCACGGGCACGACGATATCGGAAAAAGATCTTTCCGCCATCTGCAGGCTCGTGCTCCAGGAAAACGAACGGCGCAAGCCGCAAGACAAGAAATTATATGTGCTCTATGATCAGATGTATTGGCAGCTGACCTACGGCAAGATCAAACACTATAACCCCGTTTCGCTTTATCCCGCCATGCGGGAATTCACGATATTCGTCGATGCCATCAGCAAGGCCTTCGCCGCAACGGGCGTCCGGGTAGGCTGGTCTTTCGGACCCGCCGCCATTATCGGCAAGATGAAGGCGATCATGACGCATATCGGTTCCTGGGCGCCGATGGCGGAGCAAAAGGCCACGGCAGCCTACCTGGTCCAAAAAGAAAATGTAGACGCCTATCTCACCGGTTTCCGCGCCGCCGTTTCGGAACGGCTGAACCGGATACACGACGGTTTTATAGCACTCAAAAAGGATGGCTTCCACGTAGACGTGCTTCATCCTGAGGCCGCGATCTATCTCACAATAAAGATCGACCTCAAAGGAAAAAAATCCCGGGAAGGCAAGGTGCTCGCGGAGCAATCCGATGTGACCTCTTATTTGCTGAATGCAGCAGGGCTGGCTGTTGTACCTTTCTCGGCCTTTGGCGCGTCAAAAACTTCGCCCTGGTATCGGCTCAGTGTCGGCACATGCCGCTTGGAAGATATTTCTGAAATGCTGGGAAGATTGCGGATGGCGATGGAAGGGCTGACCTAGTTCTTATTGCAGATAAAAAAGAAGGGTTTCAATTCTCGTTGACGAACGATCCGTTGGATATTGTCGCGTTTATGCAGTGTCTTGTGTCTGTTGACATCGAACACTTCATGAGCAGTGCAAAATGTCTCGATGGTTTCGAAATGGAACAACAGGTCATTTAATTGTTCCAGCTCACGCTCCATCGATTTTTCATTCATGTGTTCGTCTTTCACAAGAACAAGCAAATCCCTGTTACAAGCTTTCATTTCTATTAGATTTTAATAACCAGACATACCTTTTGTTATACCACAGCCGCATTTTTTGCTGCTACCCCCGATCCCATGCGAACTGCTGCAGCTAACCAACACAATGCTACTAAATATTAGTAACAGAATCAATAGCGCTTTTGTGGCTTTCATTGTCTTTAATCCTCCTAATTTAACTATTTTGTACGTAAAATAGTATCTACAGTTGCCGGGTCCAGCAAAAATTAACAAATCGCAGAGGCAATACCCCAGGGTCCTGGTTGCTCCATTAGACTGGGGCCTCGGTCACGCAACAAGGTGTATCCCAGTAATTAAAGAATTATTAAATCAGAAATGTGAAGTCTTTGTCGCCGCAAAAGGATCGCAAAAGGCGTTATTAATGGCGGAATTTCCCGCCGCGACTTTCGTTGAAATACCTGGTTATGCAGTACGGTTTTGCAAAAACCGTGCCCTAACAATTTTGCTGTTGATGCTGTCGATTCCAAAATTCTTGATTCGGATCAAGCGGGAAAAACGGTGGCTGAAGGCATTTTTGCATCGGGAAAGGCCCGATCTGATCATCTCCGACAACCGGTATGGTCTCTGGAGCCGGGATGTATTTTGCGTATTCGTTACGCACCAATTACACATCAGGACGCCTTTCGGGCGGGTGGGCGATCTGATGCTGCAGCAGATGAATTACCATTTCATACG
>DASZOW010000594.1:0-6229 GCA_035550615.1 Puia sp. | reverse complement strand
GGCGGTCGCAATCGGGAGGAAGAACTGCTGACAGCGGCCTATCGCAATTCACTCCGGCTGGCCGTGGAGAACGGAATAAAGTCCATCGCTTTTCCCAATATCAGCACCGGTATCTATCGCTTCCCCAAAGAAAAGGCCGCTGCCATCGCGGTCCGGACGGTCACAGATTTTCTAACTAACCATTCGGAAATTGAACAGGTCATCTTTGTCTGTTTCGACCGGGATAACTATGACCTATATATGCGCATAATAGTAACCTAAGCAGCGGTCCATTTTAATCATATACGTCTCTCCTGTGTCCAATAGTCAAAACGAACACAGTCAGTATGTTATCTTTGACTTGATAGATAATACGGTAATCTCCAACGCGAATGCGATAGCCGGGGCGTCCTTTTAATTTTTTGTATCCATGTGGACGGGGATCGGATGCCAGCTCCTTTAAAGCAGCGGCCACTTTATTATAATCAGGTGGAGGAATTTTGGCGAGCTGTTTTTGTGCTTGCCTCTCGATAACAACCTGATACATTACCTTTTCTTTTTGCGGGAGCTTTCAATCTGTTTTAAGGCCTGCTCCAACGGAACAAACTCGAGCTTACGGCTCATGGCTTTATCGTAGGCCTTGATATCGTCGAGTTCTTCAAGGTCTTCCATTATTTTATTATAATCTTTGATAGGAAGGAAAACGCCTATCCGCTTTCCCTTGGCATCAACGATGTAATTTTCTTTTTGAAGCATCATAATATTATCGGCTGACGTCGTCGATCTGCGTTTCCACGCGCAAAATTGACGTTTCCTCCCCTAATTTACTAAAAAATCTCGAGAGGCAATAGCTAGATCTCCCCCAACCTAAACACCTTCCCCGGCCGAATCCCCTTGTCGGTGGCCTGCGCCACACAACATTCCGTCACCGGATCGTGCTCAAAGAAAAGCACATACTCGCCGGCTGCGGCCTCTTCGAGAAAGGCACGCTTTTCGACCAGGCTGGTCAGCGGGAACATGTCGTAAGCCATCACCCAGGCAGTAGGAAAATGGGCTGTCGATGGCAATAGATCGGCCATAAAGACCACCGTCTTGCCCTTATAAGAAAGCTGCGGTAGCATCATCGCTGCCGTGTGACCCTCTGCTAGTCGGACCGACAAACCAGGGAGGATGACATCGGAGATCATCGAAGACGCGGCGCCGGCATTTCCAGCCCCAGCCCCATCCGCCGACCCGGCCCCATCCACAAACCTCAACTGCCCACTCTCCTGTATCGGCAAAATATTCTCCCGTAGAAAAGACGCCTTCTCGCGGTCATTAGGCTTGACAGCCCACTCCCAATGCCGCGAATGCGACCAATATGTCGCATTGCGAAACGCGGGCACGAGCTTGCCATCAGAAGCACGCTCGATACTCCCGCCACAGTGATCGAAATGCAGATGCGTCAGGAACACGTCGGTGATATCGTCACGGTGAAAACCCAAAGACGCCAACGACGAATCCAAGGTATCGTCGCCATGCAGATAGTAATGGGAAAAGAATTTAGCATCCTGCTTATTGCCGATCCCATTATCCACCAGGATCAGCTTCCCGCCGTCTTCGATCAGCAGACAGCGCATCGCCCAGGTACAGAGATTCTTCTCGTCGGCCGGCTGCACCTTATTCCATAACGTCTTGGGCACCACGCCAAACATGGCGCCGCCGTCTAATTTGAAGAAGCCGGTGTTGATCGTATACAGTTGCATAGAAAAGAATTTAGAAAAACCAAAAAGATCGCGGCGCAAATCCCGATCAAAGGCCGCCTGGCCGTCCTCACATCGCCGGAGCCGCCAGCGTCTCCCGCCCCTGCTTGCGCAACGCCGAATAAAGCCAGCCCAACCCTATGACGAAAAAGACGATCAGGAACACGATAGAGTTTTTCATACTGCCGGTAAGATCGCCGATAAACCCAAAACTGAACATCCCGATCACAATGGCCACTTTCTCCGTGAGGTCGTAGTAGCTGAAATAAGAAGCGGTGTCCTTGGTCGCCGGCATCAGCTTGGAATACGTCGACCGGCTCAGGCTCTGGATGCCTCCCATGACCAACCCGACGGCCAGCGCCAGACCATAGAACGAATATTCTATCGGCTGCTGGTGTGGCTGAAGATCGAGCTCCTCGCGGGAAAGCCGCCCCTCGATGTCGGCCGAAGCCTTGTCATAGTCGGTAGCCGAAAGCTGCCCCTTCCGAGCAAGAAGATCCTCTCTTTCCTGTTTGATCGTGGCAATCCTCGCATGAAAATCATGCAAATTCTCAGCCATGCCGGCGGTAATATACGCCGACACACAGATCAGCACCCAAAATCCCACAACACCCATCAGCACCCGCATATTGCCAAACCGCGCGGAAAGCTTGCTCATCCATACAGCGCCGATGATGGCTACCAACTGGATCAGCACGACGGTCACGATCAGCTTGGTATCCTCCAGGTGCAACAGCTGGCTACCGAAAAGGGTGGCGGCCATCATCACGGTCTGCACACCCATACTATAGAAGAAGAACGCCCGCAGATAACGTTTCATCACGGCCAGCTTCCTGACCTCGGCATAGACTTTTCTGACTTCGGTAAAGCCGGCCTTGAAGATGTTAATACGCTGCACAGACACACGGCTCGTCTTCGGCAACACGGCAAAGGTCATCTGCGCAAAACCGGCCCACCATACGCCTACCAGCAAAAAGGTCAGTCGCGGCCCCATAAAAGGATCGTCCGTGATCGTCAGCACCAACACAAAACCGATGAGCTGCAGGATGACGCTGCCGATATAGCCAAAGGCAAAACCCTTGGCGCTCACCCGGTCCTGGTCCTCCGGCGCCGCGATCTCCGGAAGATAAGAATTATAAAAGACAAGGCTGCCGACAAAACCCATGGAAGCCAGGATAAAACAAACGACCCCTAGCCAGATATTGGCCCCGGTGAAGAAATACAAAGCGGAACAGCCGAGCGAACCCATGTAACAAAAGAACTGCATAAACCTTTTCTTGTTACCCCGCGTGTCGGCTATCGACGTCAGGATCGGGTAGAGCAGCGCAATGATCAGATAGGCCGCCGCCAGCGCATAGCTATAGAGGGAAGCGTTGTTGAAATGCCGGCCCAGGAATGGGATCGTATCGCTTTTAAAAACATGTTTTGTCGCAGCGGTAAAATAGATCGGGAAGAAGGTCGTCGTGATCACCAGGTTGTAGACGGAGTTGGCCCAGTCATACATGGCCCAGCCGGTAATGACTTTTTTTGAAGCCGTCACCGTCATAGGATACCCCTCCACAGTAAGAACAGCATCATGAGACCGACCACGATACGGTAATACCCCCAGGGCTTGAACCCATATTTCTTGATGAACCCGATAAAGAACCGGATCACGATGATGGCGACAAAAAATGCTACGATACTGCTCAGCAACAACATCGAAGCGTGCGACTGATTCAGCACATCCGGATGCTCTTTATGTGTGTCCCAAAGTTTTTTTACCGTAGCCGCCAGCATGGTCGGCACCGCCAGGAAAAACGAGAATTCGGCGGCCGCCTTACGCGTCAGCTTCTGGCTCATCCCGCCGATGATGGTCGCCGCACTACGGCTCAGACCGGGCAGCAGGATCGACAACACCTGGAAACAACCGATCTTGAAGGCCGCGGCATTGGAGACCTGCTTTTCATCATCGATCAGCAGATTCCTGAACCATGCGTCGACGAACAGGAAAATGATCCCGCCGCCTACCATCACGCACGCAATAAAATACAGGTTGTCCAACGCCCGATCGATATACTTGCTCAGTAGAGCGCCGAATATAAGCGCGGGGATCACCGCTACGATCAGCTTAATGTAAAATGCCAGGCGCGTAAAATCGAAAAATTTCCGCCAGTACAGCACGACTACGGCCAGGATGGCCGGCAACTGGATCACGATGTCGAACAGCTTCGAAAAATCATCGTTGGGGTCCACCCCGATCATTGGATTTACAAACTTCATGTGGGCCGTAGAGGATATGGGGAGAAACTCCGTAAGCCCTTCTACGACTGCCTGGATGATAGCCTGGGTTATGGTCATAAATTGCCGTTATATATGCCGGAAGCCGGATCTCGGTATTATTGGCTTTCTTTCTTGTCCTTCTTGAAGATGGCAAAGATCTCGATCACAAACCCGCCCAGGATGAGGATGGGGGCCAGGGTTATCCGTCTGAAACTGTATATCTCGCTGGGATTGAAAACGTTAGGGTCCTTGCTTTTACCTCCGCCCATCAGGATCAGACCCAGGGCGACGGCGACGAGCCCGATCAGCATCCACTTGTAATTCTCTTTTCCAAAAAGAGGGGTATTGGGCCGGCGTACAGGAGCCGAAGCCTTGACATTAGGAGCCGCTTTTTTCGTCGTTGCCATAGTAAAATAACATGATTGGGCCTGCAATATAGGTGAAAAAACAATGAATCCGTGACAGTGCCGAAAATCGCGAAAATCAGTACAAATCGTCCAGTTTCATCTTCAGGTACTTCACCACGCTCCGGTGAGTGCTGATAAAGGAGATGCAGATCCCCAGCAACACGATCACCACAAAAAGCACGCTAAGCAAAGTATAATCCCGCAAAGCCCGGATCTCGGGCAGATATTTCTCGGACAGGAAAATTACCGCGAGGATCCCCCCAACGGCGATCAGTCCGCTGACGGCCCCATTGACCAGGGCCCGGATATCCATAGGCCTGGCGATAAACCACCGGGTGGCCCCTACCATCTGCATGGTCTTGATGAGAAACCGGTTGCTGAACATCGCCAGCCGGATCGTATTATCAATAAGGATAATAACAAGGACGGAAATGATCACGGCTACACCCAGCAGGATAAAGCTGATCTTTCGGATCATATCGTTGAGATTGGATACCAGCTTCTGGTTATACTGAACCTCGCTGACCGCAATGTTCTGTGTCAGATCGGCCTTGATCTTATTCAACGAGTCGGGATTGGCATATTCGCTCCGGATACGGAAGTTCACGCTGGCCGGCAGCGGATTCCTGTCCAGCACCGTGGAGAAATCGGAATTGCCGTCAGAGAGGAACTGTTGTTTGGCTGCCTCTTTGGTGAGGTATTTCCATGACTTTGTATAAGGCTGGGCGGCGATATAATTCACCAATATTGCACTGTCCTTGGTTGAAATGTTCTCCCTCACGTATACCTGCACTTCCACATTCTCCCGGAAGTTCTCTCCTAACCTGTTGGCATTGATCACGATCCAGCCCAGCAGTCCCAACAGGAACAGGACTAATGAAACACCTACTATAGCCATGAAATAAGAGGGCGTCGAACGCTTGGCGTACCCTTTTCCGAATTGCGCCATGTATACCAGATTTTATTGGGTTAATAAGCCGGCTGCCAGTAACAAAAATAACGGTTTGAGCTCATGTACCCCCCTTTTTGCCGGTAAATCGCCTGCTAATCCGTATTTTTGTCGACCCCAAACCGAATCGAACCGGGTTTGGTTTCATTGTTTTATAACGATTAGTTTGCCTCATTATTTCGATAACAACTAAGCTTTTAACTTTTTCGCAACACGAGAAGAATTCTTCATCATGGAGTACCAATTTGGCGATATTGAAAAGAAATGGCAAGAGCGCTGGACCAGGGAAGGGATCTATAAAGTATCCAATGACACCACCCGCCCTAAATATTACGTGCTGGACATGTTCCCCTATCCCAGCGGGGCAGGTCTGCATGTCGGCCATCCCCTAGGCTATATCGCCAGTGATATCTTTGCCCGGTATAAACGCCTCAAAGGGTTCAACGTACTCCATCCCATGGGCTATGATGCCTTCGGCCTGCCCGCGGAACAATATGCCATCGAACGCGGTATCCATCCCGCCATTTCCACGGACAATAATATTGCCAACTTCCGGCAGCAGCTCGATAAGATCGGCTTTTGTTTCGACTGGGACCGTGAATTCCGGACCTCGGACCCGGCATATTATAAATGGACGCAATGGATCTTCCTTCAGCTCTTCGACAGCTGGTACGACAAACGTCAGAACAAGGCCGTTCCCATTGAATGGCTGGTCCGCTTTTTCGAAAAAGATGGCAATGCCCATCATCCCTGTCCCGGTGACGCCCGGATCCGGTTCAACGCCGCAGAATGGGCCGGCTTCGACCATAAACGCCAACAGGAGGTCCTCATGAACTACCGCCTGGCCTATTGCGGCTATGGGGAGGTCAACTGGTGTGAGGCGCTGGGCA
>DASZOW010000593.1:0-2438 GCA_035550615.1 Puia sp. | reverse complement strand
GTGTCAACCAGCTTTAATTGTAATTTCTCCTGCAGGCTGATGCCATCCAGCAACCGCCTCCCTTCCCCTGCAATGATCGGATGAACGACAAAAATATATTCATCGACCAAACCGAGCTTTATCAGGTATGAAGGGAACGCTACCCCACCCAGCAAAATATTTTTGCCGTTTTCTTTTTTCAATTTTAGTATTTCGTCCTCGGGCCTTGTACGAACGATCCGCGAGTTCTTATCTTCAACTTTGTCTAGCGATTGTGAGAAAACGACTTTGTCGGCGGAGTTGAATGCCCGGGCAAACCCCATCTCTGCTTTTGTCGAGGAATTTTCTTTTGCGACATTGGGCCAATAGGGAACCATAAGCTGGTAAGTGATCCGCCCGTACGCCAGTAGGCCAGCATCTCCTATAAGGTTCGCAAAAAAATTAAGTATTTCTTCACCGCCGGTCGTTTGGGTATGGTCGCAACAGCCATCTATAGTGAAGTTGATCGAGTAGATTACATTTCCCATTGGATTGTTTCTGGTTTTTATTCTTCCGGCCAACCGCCGAGATAAATTTACCGTTTACTTTATGTGCTGACTAAAATTTTTTGACAAAATCTCATTAACAGACATACCCCGCTATTCCTGGTGGGGTTTTGTTATTATTCTGTTCGTAAACTCTTTACCGGATTGGAAAGTCGCAACAAGGTACGCTTGATATTCCACCCTTCGAGCCGCAGCTGCGGCGCCCCGCCTCCCAACGCCGCGGTAGGACAGCTTACCTTGACCGTTATCGACTGCCCGGCCGGAATAGAGAAATAGTTATCCGACCAATAGCTCGGCAATACCTCCTCTCCCTGGACGACGACCTGCGGGTTCAGAAAGAAGGCCAGACGCGAAGAATTATTGGTGAAACGGATCGTCCAGTAAGAATAGCCATCGCTTGCGACCGGTCCGCTCGAAACGGCTGCCTGCACGGTAGCAGAAGGCATGGCACGGAGATCGGCGAAGTCATGTCCCGGCGACATCCAATAAACGTTGTGCGAAATCACTTTGCCCTGGGGATCTTTCAGCCGCAGCAAGACAAAAGACACGCCCCGGGTCGCAGCAAGAATAGACTTCAGCGCCAATACCTCGCGAACATCGGTGGTGTCGAGACTTGCCCGCCCTTCCTGCCGAAAAAGAGAAGCGCCGGTCATACCGATAACTTCCGCTTCATACTGCAGGTCCGGCCGCCTGATATAGGTCCGGTTGACCAGCGCCACCGCGGAATCGTCCAGATTTAGCTGGATATGGACCGGCTCGCAGGCCCGCTGCATAAAATAATAGCCGGCATTGGGTTCCAGATACCAATCGTATACCTGCCAGACAACACTCGGGAAGGCGGCATTCAGTTTCCAAAGCATGACCCCGCCCGTCTCGTTGAGCTTATGTCCGGCCGCTTCAAAGATGCTGCGATATCCACCCGCATTCAACAGTTGCATCTTGTCCGAGAAATCACGCATGCTCACCGGCGCTCCGAACCTATCGATCATCGCCTTGTAATAGGTATCATATTTGCCGTTTCCGGTACAGGCATCGTGATATCCCCAGGTATCGTTCAGCGGATAGGGAAGGTTATTATCGGGTACCAGGTTGGAAATGATCTTAGATAAAGTATTATATGGCGGCTGGGACGGAAGCCCCGTTTCGTCTTTAAAGACCCAGTCCTTGCCCGCATCTACGAACCGGTAATACATGGCATCGTCCTGCCAGGAATAGGGTCCGCCGCTATATACGCCGGCAGGCCGGTCATCAGGCCAGGAACCCTTCCATTCTTTTGGCGCCTTGGAGAAACCTGAAGAGCAGGGAATAAAAGGCCGGGTGCCGTCCAGCATGGCCACATTATCCCGCATGGCATTGTATAGCTCCTCCCGTGCGTGCCCCTCGTTCCCGCCGGTCCAAACCAGCAGGCTGGGATGATTGCGGATACGATAGATCGTGCTGATGACATTGTCGATAAAGACGGAGGACTGCAATGGCCAGTCGGCCGATCCTTTGAAACCCCCATTGGTGTCGCCGGTGATCCAGAAATCCTGCCATACCAACAGCCCATAGCGGTCGGCCAGCTCGTAGAAATCATCCGTTTCACCAAGACCGCCGCCCCAGATGCGGACCAGGTTGACGTTGGCATTGCGGCAGAGCCGCAGCTCATAGTCATAACGCCGATAGTCCCTGTTCAGCATCATGTCGGGCACCCATGCGCCACCGACAAGATGGATCCTTTTGCCATTGACAAAGAAATCGCGTCTTACCCAACCATTAGTTGTCGTGGCCGTCGAGCTTACGGTCCGTACGCCAAAAACAAACGACGTATCATCGGAGATACCGCCGTCGTGATATTGCAGCCGGATACGGTAGAGATACGGTTGTCCATAGCCATTAGGCCACCATAACCGCGGATGATGCATCAGCAGCTCA
>DASZOW010000592.1:0-12881 GCA_035550615.1 Puia sp. | reverse complement strand
TGTCGCCTTGCTGTATTTGGATTCGGCCGGTCATGTTTCTGGTTTTTTATGATACAAATTACAACCTGACATGGAAAGTTAGTCGCGAACAAACCATTTTTCATGGTTTCCACGGTTAATCTGAATTATTTATGATTTTTGCGCTACCAACCATGCTAAGTATTCATTGATTTTCGCGCCCAGGTAATAGGGCAGATTCATAAGTATATATGGCTTTTTATTGGGTGATATCGCATTTTCAAGAGAAAATTTTCCGCCATAAATCCTGATAGCATAGGGATGGTTGACCATTTCAATAAACTGGTGAAGCGATCGCTATAAATCTATACAGGCAAAGTGCTGCCCTTAATAACTTTAACTCCTTTATCGTCAAATAGAGTTATAATTCTTTTAATTTCAGTTTCCAGCATAGTGTCAAAGTTAATCCATTCATACTTCGGCGTTGCGTTGTCTCTACTAGACGATAAATAGACTTTGTTTGTATCGGCATCAATGTACAAACGAGAAAGGTCCCATGAATAACTTCCAATATACAGGAAACTATTTTTGGAATTCATTGGTCTTTCTAAAACATTTACATCCAAAATATCAAAAGGCTGATAGCTAGCCTCAATGGTTCTATTGTTGATTGTTCGCAAACCGTATAGACATAAGTTAGTGTTAAAAACCCCTAGACCGTTAGAATGCTTTAAAAAATTCCGATAGCTAGATGGTATGTTCATACCAAGCTTTATTCCTAAACCGTCTATTTGAGCATTCGTTAAAGGCGCAAAAATTCTATGCAACCATGCCAAAGGTGCGATATGGGGAGCTTTGCCAATTAAAAGAGTGCCGTTATCGGCTTTCATTTCCCCTAAATAACTATAACTCTTCAAAATCCTGAACACATCGTTAATTATTTCCATATATAGATAAATTGATACAACTACACATCATTGTTGATTTTGGGATGGCGGCGAGGATGTTTGTTGGCCAGACTGCTGTAACCTTTCTTGAAGCAATTGCTTTCTGTCAATTAGCGGCCCTTCAGTTTGATTTCGATAATCGCCATTATGTGCGTCGTATAGATGATCATTTTGGGAACTAGTTCGTCCTTTGTAAAACTTTATATTATTTGGATCAGCCGCCTGATCTGGGTGATTCTCCACACTATTTATATGATGTCCCTCATACCCCGGTACCTTCTTTCCTTCCTTCAATAATTCCAAGTCCTCATTTGTCCATTCCTGTGAGCCATAACCCGTCTTTTGGACTAACTCTATTTCTTGTTTCCATGCCTTTTCGACTGCTCTCTGACGTATCCATTTTGGTACTTTAATAAGTTTATTTACATATATCCCCCCCAACGCATGTGCCCAATCAACAGCCTGCACAATACTATTTGCCTGGCCAAGCAGCTTGTTTCCCTCATTTACGATGCGATTAACATACTCATCGTATGTTTCAAACATCTCCCAGGCTTTGTCACCTGGCGACGGCAAATCGTCAATATCAAAACCTTGAGGAAGATGGTAAAACTCTTTGCCGTTAGAAACAAACTTTTCCCTTAAACCAATAGTACTTGCATTAATATCCTTTGTTATGGCACGCTTTTGTCCCAGATCATCACGGATATTTGCCTTTATCTTGAACTGATGATCGACTTCCGCTGCCTTGTAAAGGCCGATAATGTTCTTGCCGCTTTCGTCCGTCAAAAGACCATAAAACGAAAATTCCTTCCCATCCAAATCAATTCCGGCTATTGGCGAGTTGCTTGCAAATTGGTAAGGAGTCAGTTCTGGATACCTACCATGCAAAGGATCCACGCTTGTAAATTTTGCCAAACGCGGGTCATATACCCTCATCCCATAATCAATCTGACTCCCCACCCCTTTAACCTCATTATCATTCTCCTTCCCATTAAACCCAAACCGATAATTCCCGACATTTGCCTCGGAATAGGACCTTGCATATTGCATCATCCCGAATGGATAGTAATCATTAGCACTGACGACCTCTGGGTTGTAGTAGACGACAGTGCTGTCATCGGTGGTGACGCCATAGCGCTTGTCGCTGATGGTGGCCAGGACGTTACCTAAGTGGTTGGTTAATTCAAAGAGCTTGTTACCTCGTGTGAAGGTAATACTATCTCCGGAATTGGGAAAGGGGTTGTGAACGGTCGAGTCGAGGTTGGTCACGGGAACGTCCCGCTTCCAGATACCCAATCGGCTGCTGCCATAGATGTCCAGTTCGGTCTGGGCCAGGGCGCCGCCATTGACGGCGGGGTCGCCGTAGGTGTAAATGCTCAGGATATTGCCCTGGGCATCGCGGACATACCAGGTCACGGTGCTGTCGCTGCCATGGACGACCGTCTTGCTGATGCGGTTGCCCGAGGGATCATAGGTGTACTTGATCACGGTGTCCGTAGACTTGGTGATGCTGGCAATCTTACCATACACTGTCCAGGTAATGCTCGTGATATTGGACGCAGCGTCGCTGACCAACTCGCCGATGGAATCGTATTTGTAATTGCCGGCACTTTGGGTGGCGATATCATTGGCGTTGCTGACCCCGGAAACGGTGTCATAGATATGATCCAGCTGGTTCGTTCCGGAAATATAATTATACTGCAGCTGATCCATCTGGTTGCTCGAACCCGTGTTTTCACGGTTACGATGATAGGTAAGGATATTTCCATTGGGATCATAAGTCACATTCTCCTGGTAGTCGGTGCTTGCCGTGAGGGCGCTCCAGGCGGTTGAAGTACGCTTCCAGGCATCCATATGTGTCAGCCGGTTCAACTGGTCATACTGATAGCTGTACAGCAGCGGCGAATTCAGCTTTTTAATGTTGACACCCATGCTGCTGATATTTCCGTTAAACAACGGCAGGGAATCGGCGCCCAGGGCCACACTCACCCCATCGTCAGGACCGGCTACGTTCGAAATAGGCTTATAATCGCCGTTGTAATAGTCGAGCAACAGGCTGTACGCATTATTAGCCACCACATTACCGGCACTATCCGGCCGCAGTGTGAAGCCGGCGCCGGTATATGGATCGGGATTGATGGCTTTCAGCCAACCCTGTATTGTATAGGCATAATTGATCCCTTGTACCTGCTGCTCGCCAAGGACTGTCCGCGCCAGAGGGCCGTGTTTGTAATAGCTGTAGAACGCGTCGTTATCCCAGTTGACGCTGTCGGTGCTAGTCTGCACGTTCGTGATCCGATTCTCGGCATCATACTGGTAGTCATGATAGAATGCATCCGCATACTTGTGCTGATAGCTCACGCGGTTGACCTTTCCGCTCACCAGGTCAAAGTCATATACGATCTTCTTGAACCGGTTCCGCGCCGAGTTCATCGCATTCGAAACATCCGGGTACATCGAACTATTCCCATAGTCTTGCACCAGGGTATCCACGTTGCCGAGGATGTCATAACTATAATAGGTCGAAGCGGCCGCATTGGGTGTGCCGTTGGCCAGGTCGGCGGCGGTATTGTACAAATTCGTATAGGAGACCCGGTTTCGGGTATTGCGCTGCGCCAGCTCATCCGATATCAGGTCATTGGCCACATCATAGGTGGTCGCCGTGATCTGGTCGGCCGACGATATACTATTGGTGAGCCAGGTGGCCAAAGAGCTTTGGCTGCGGCTGATGTCGTTGGAGATCGCAGTGCTGCTGACCAGTTGGCCGACCTGGGTGATACGCCCGATGGTGTCATATTCGGTGAAGCTGTATTGGTTGTTGGGATTCTGCCGGGCGTTTTGGGACACCGCAAGCCGGCCCAGACGGTCGTACCAGAACTGGCTGCCGCCCCCATCCGGCGTACGCTGGGCGATCACCTGGTTGAGCGTATTATACCTATAGTTCGTGACCAGGGTATGGTGGGGCGTCAGGCTCGCACCGGCGGCGCGAGCGGCGGCAACTTCTTTGAGCCAGGTGGTATCCGTGATCTGCTGGACACCGGCCGGTGGAACGGTCTTAAGGAGGTTGCCCGCCTGATCATAATAATAAAGCGTGTAATGGTACTCGGCGACCTGATGGGTTACCGTAAACGTCTCATGTCGGTACGCATTCATACACTTGGCAAGATACCGCTGCTCGAAATCGCCGGTGAGCGAGTCGGAATAATTCCTGAATAACGAACTAGATGTGCTTACGGTGAAGAAGGTGCTATCCGAGCAGTTTGTTACACTCGTGATATTCGGCGTTAGCATCGGCGCCGCCTTACCGCAGAGGAGAGGGCCGTTGTATGCGACATAGCAATTGGTTGTTCCTGAACAGACCAGCAGCGAGTCCGAAGGTGTCAATTCGTTCTCTGCCAGGATAGTGTCCGTCTGGACTGGATATTGCAAGGTGTCGATCCCCAGCGAATCAGGCCAAGACACCTTGACCAGTGGCAGCGGGGTCAAATGGAGCGTCACAGTCGAATCATAGCACCCTGTAGTGCCCGTACTAGACAGATTCAACATCGTCGCCTGGCGATTCTCTGTTCCCAGTGCCGTAAAGCTACTGTCCGTATTTTGTACGATTCCACCCAGTGTCTGCGTTCCTGGCAAGGTCGTCTGCCGGCTCCATTGCATGGTCCCCGAAGAACTAACCTTCGACCAATAAATATTTGGGCTGAAATTGCCTGTCTCGCCGAAAAGCAAGCCTCCATCGGAGGTTGGAATCAGACAAGTGCTCGCTGCGCTCGTGTTGCCGCTGCTATTGGGATAGTCCAGCTGATTGTATGCCAGCACCGCTCCGGAAGGGCTAAGTTTTGTTTCAGCTAGATTCCATCCCCCTTGGCCTGCTTCGAAGACACTCTGCGAATTGATCAGATAACCCGTAGCCGTCGGAGTAATTGCCTCAAGGTAGGCGCTCGAATCGGTAGCCTCTGAATTCTGGTAATCCCATCCATTGAAGACTGCGCCCGTATTGGCATCTAACTTATAGAATGCGCCCAGGTAAGCACCGTCCTTATTCCAGGATACGCCGGAGACGAGGATTGTATCCCCAGAGGTAGCCAGGCCCCGGGTATTGTCGCTCGATTTTGTTCCAAATCGGCGCACCCAATTGACCGTCCCCATAGAATCCAAGCGCGCTACCATGAAGTCTGCGCTGTTCGGCTCGAAGTTATAGATACCGCCTGCGGCATAGCAGTGATCGGGAAGCTGTGCAATGTACTGCCCAAGTTCCCCGCTATTGGTTCCAAACCCGATTTGCTTTTCCCATTGCCTAGTACCTGCCGCGTCCATTTTGACGATAAACATATCCCCGTTGGGATCTTTACCCGAATGGGTTGTGCCGATTGCGATAAACCCGCCGTCGGTCGTCGGTTGGATCTGGGAAAATAAATCATCGCCTGTCCCACCCCATGTTCTTGCCCACTGTACGCTACCCGCACTGTTATAGCGAATCGCATAGGCATCCGTACCTCCGGCACTGCCAGCTGTCGTACTACCCGCCATAATAAATCCACCATCACTCGTACTCTTGATATCATTCATCTGATCTGTACCACCGGTCTTGAACTCCTGCGCGACCGTTACCGGCGTACAATTCGTCGACGTCGCAGTATCCGCCGCATGCGCTTTACACGTATCCATAAACTGCAGGTACTCCCAAAATTGCAGGCTATACCCCAGCCGGTTATTCATGTAGTTCTGGAAAAGCTGGTTTTTGATCGACTGGGCCGTGTCCGCATCGGAACTATCCGTCGGCAGGATACCGGGATAGGCGACCTGGAAGGCGGTATAAAGGGAGTCGATCGTCTGGCAGCTCGAACAGGTCTGACCGGCATGACATTGCATCACCGGCGGCAGATAGATCGGATTTTCATTGTTGTTACAAGAGAGCGTATTCGTGGTGTTGTCACACATGCCCAGCAGGGTATTGAGATCCGATCCGGACATCGTGACGTGCTGCGTACGCAGCAGATAGGCGGAGAAACTGGTATCGCCAAAATGAGAAACGGAATACTGGTTGAACAACCCGGTGATGATCGAACACTCACAATCCGAGGGACGGCCGAATTCGGGCTTGACGCTGTACACCGGCTGGTTATCGTACGGCAACGGCGAGTTGATCACCTCCGCATTACAATGCACCGGATCGTCGATGCCCTTGCTCATGTCGTATTGGTTGACGATCTGGGTGAAGCTGGTGCACTGCGCTCCAAGGAAGCTAACGGGCGTGGCGCCGCTGGGCAGCGTGCTCGCGCCATAGGGATGATCGACGTCGGTGGCCTCCTGACAAAGCGCCTTAAGCGCAGGTATAAGGGTCGCCTTTACATCGTTGGCATCATAAAGCTTGCAGGAACTGGTTAGCTGCTGATACCATTGCTGGGCGTAGGCATTTACGTTAAGGGTATTAAATGCGTTAAGAGAGTCTTGTACCTTGGACACGGCATTGGCGGCGTCTGTAGGTCCATTGATGTTGCTCAAATATTTCAGCGGTCCATCCTGCTCATTAAGCTGGTCGGATAGCTGGGTAAACGAAGAGGTATGGTTAGCCTGCAGCAGCGTGCTGATCTTCGGCACACTCTTGTACACGCGCGAGTTCGCCACCGTGCAACCGGATGGGCTAGCCAGCAGGTCCTTGTAGACGAGATCCTGCTTTTTTTGCAAATACATCTGCCGGAAATTGCGCCAGGCCATGTCCTTATCGCCCGGGCATAGCGTCGGATCGTCAAAGCCATACGGATAATTTGGAGTGATACCGCCGCCCTCCGCATAATGGAGTACACAGCCGTCATCCGTGGTATTGGCACATTTTACCATAGCCACAGCCAACCCCCACATAGTCATCGTACGATTGGGTTTTTGAATGTTCTGATAAGACAATGTCGCCGATTGCAAGTCATTTTTCGCACCCGTACCAGCGATTGGGTCACTGCCCCCGGTCAACCCGATACCGGATGGCTGGGATTGATTTAACGGATTCAGGTATCCTGCCGCCTTCGCCGCATCATAGGTGTCCAATGACTGCATTCCCCTGTCCCACCTGTAGCTGGCGGTGTCGGTCTCCATCACGGTCAACCGGCAATAGTCCGGATGGTAGCGCAAAAGATCGTTGGCCCACGATGGACGGAAATCGGCCACAAACGCTTCTTTTGTCAGGCTATTGGGTGTTACCATCAGCCCGGACTCGGCATCATATACGCTGTCCGGTTTGCCATTGTCATCATGATATACGATCTCCGGCAATTTGAATACCGGCACATAACCCGTATCGCTCGCCGGCGCATAAAAAATGCTGTACTCGTCATTGGCGGGCGCCTTAGAGGAGTCGGCATACTGGCCAAACGGCGGCGTCATATCCTGCAACATGGCATTTCTGATGTCATCTACATCCGTAGAGGTCTGGCATACCGCCGCACAAGCCGACAATGCGCTCTGATAGGCGGCCCTGGCTTCCGTCTGATAGGTGGTATCCGTTGCCGAAAGTCCCAGCGCCTGGTTATAGCTGGCCAGGAAAGCCGAAAATGATCCTACATTGGCCAGACAATCCGAACAGCTTGCCGTACAGGCAGTCATCTTCGAAGCGATGACCGACTTCTGCTCGGTGAGCAGCTGGCTCAATGAGGTACAAGTGTTGTTGGGCAGATACATGCTGTCCCGGTAATAGTTATAAGCATCCTGGTCGATGGTCAGCTGTTTGGTAATCACATAGCTGCCTTCGGGCAAGGGCACCGAAAAGGTATAGTCCATCGCCGTATCCTGGCAGGAATTGGCGAGCGAAGCCAATGAGAAATTGTGATGGCTGACAACATAGGGCTGGCCGCCAAACGCCTCGTTGTTGCAGTTGTCGGTGATCGTAATGGTCAGATCATAGCGACAGGTATAGCAGATATCCTGGCTCTGACAGTTGGCCTGCTGCAGGCTGTCGGGCAGAAGGCTATAGCTGAAATTGTACGTATCGCCCTGCGAAACGACCAGCGATTTTTGGCTGATCATGCTTAGACCCCGGACAGACGCCGTGGAAGGATCGGCAAGCGTCTCGGTGATCGTCTTTACATTGTTCGAAGCCAGCGGGGACATACCGGCCGGCTGGGAACCGGATAAAGCGGTCGCGATCGTCCGGCCATGCATATCTACATAGCTGACGCTATACTGTCCATTAGCATCCCTCACCATGTTCTTGAAGTAATGCGACTTATCCCCCACCTCGGTCCCAAATAATCCATCCAGCTCGGATTGATCGGGTGTGCCATAGTAATATTTGGTCTCATGGCCCGAACCCAACTGGTGATCAGGCCCTACTCCGCCCTGGCGGCTGATGCGGCCAGTATTGTCAGGCGTATATTCGGTCTCGGTGAAAGGATAGTTGCCGGCATCGGGGATAAACTGATTCAGTCCCTGGTTGGCCTGCGGGTTATCAGGCGAGTAATACTGGCTGGCCCCACTGGTATCGTTCATCGCATCGGCATGGGCGTCGCAATAGGCGATGGTCGTCAGGGTATCGTAATTGGCCTGGCTGTATTCCGGGGAGTTGATACTCACATTGAAACCGGCGGTATATTTGATGACGTTGCTGAGAGTAGGCGCCGGCATCACCTGGATGGACGGCCGGCCCTGGTAGTCGTAATATGTTTCTCCTACGATGGTCGTATTCGTGGTATTGTCTTTGGTCACTGTCTGCCGGCTCCGGAGGCTGCCGTCATAATATTGTACTACCACCTTGCGTTTGCCTTCTTCTGCATAGCTTATGTTGGACTGCCAGTTTAGCGGCCGCTCGTGTCCATTAAAGGCATAAACACCCATGACCGACGGCGAGGCATCCGAGCTCCAGATCGCATTGATTACGGCGCCGGCTGCTCCCTGCTTGACAGGCCGGACACGAACGAACAGGGTGCCGTAGTCGTCATAGATCAAGGGACTGTTGTAGGAGGTCCCGGTGACCGTTACGCGGGTAGAATTATTCCGGAAGATGAGATCAGGTTTATAGTTCGGTGCCGCCCCATAGCGTTCATCTGCAAGGGCACTGTCATAGATATACGTCCATTCCAGATCGTATTGATCGGCGCCAAGCACGGCATTCCAGCTCACCGGCAGCTCGTCCGCCGTGGTATCGGTAGAAGGGCTGACTGTAATGGTACCTATGGTGGTCTGGCAGTTGAAGACAAAAGCCGGCCGAGTGGTCAACTGATTCTCTATGAGTAATACCTCCATGGGGTCCCATCCCGTGGCATCGGTGGAATCGGAGACCACCTTGACCGTTACCCGATGACCACCCTGGAAGGTATAGGTATTCCGGCTGCTGTAAGTGCCCGTGGAGTCATAGCCGACCGTAAAACTGCGGGTCATGGTGTCTACGGCGCCTGCAGAGTCCGTCGAACTGATGAACAGCTTCAAGGTGGCTGTCCAGTGCGTGTGCATATAACGAGTGGAAGACTCGTTGATCATGACGGTTACACTATTCTGCACGGTATAGCTTTTGTTGACGAGCAGCCCCGACAGAGTTGGATCGAAGAAGGACGAATCCACCACCGTTATAGTGGAATCCGGCTGGATTTGGTGCTGACTGCCGTCGAGCACCGCTACGGCCTGTACCTGGCTGCCGCCGCCACTACCGCCGTTACCGGCTTTCGCAGTAGCTACGCCCAGGAACAGGATCATCCAACCAAAAATTAACCGAGTGCAAAAGATCCGCAATGCTTGCATAACGCAGGATTAGAGGTTTGAAGAAGCTAGATAGATATGATAATCCTTGTATCGGGCCGCCGGCTCGAAATGACCGGGAGAGACACGGGTGACAAAATTGTCTTCACGGAACAGGCTTTCGTCAAATTTGCCTTCACGGTAATCGGAAAACACGATCTCCATGTTTCCGCGGGAGGTATAAGGACTTGGATTGCCCGGACGATTGATCATTTCCTGTCCGACCAGCCTGGCCGTATTAAGGGCATAGCTGATCCGCCGGAGCAAACCTGTTTTTGCATCGATGCGGATCGTAATATGGCTATAGGCCTGGTCAGGCGGAAAGTCGAGGGTAAGGGCTTCTTCACCCCGGCCCTTTGTCACGGCCATCTGTACGCCCTGAATATGCGCCAGGATGCTATCGACCATACCGACGGGGTTTGCCGCTGCTACTTTCCGTGCAGCCGCCAGGTAGATGCTCTTATCAGTATTATTGATCTGTATAGCATACCTGTCGGTTATAATAGTTTCGACACCGGCAAGGGTCATGCGATAATTACCCTTATCCATCTGTATCCGCCCGTAGAGGGAATCGAGATACACTTGCGGGTGATCGGCGTTTGCATAGTAATACTGCATGTTGAAATCCAGGAAATGTCCTTTGCTATAAGCCCGCTGAATCTTCGTGAGAAATGTCCGCATGTCGACGCTGTCTCCCTGCTGGGCAAACGCCACTAGCGCCGCCCCATGCGAAACCCCCAGGAACATACTATATAAGATGATCTTTCTGAGCATATCGTAGATGAGTTTATTGATTGTTTAATAATAATGAGCTGCGTGTCTCCTTGATGGTCATCACTCCTCGCTCTGTTTCCTTTTTGACACGTATCAGTGTGCCGTCATCGTCGTACTCATAAAAGGTTGCGTAATTGTTTTCATCCAGTTCGGCCATCAGTCGCAGATTCACCGAATTGTAGATATATGATTTCATCTCTGCGTTATAGGGATGGATGCGGATATCGTCGAAATAGGTCGTCGCAGAAGCAGAGGCCTGCATGGTCAGGCTCATCGCCGTCGCATTGGCCGGAATAGTCAGGATGCCTTCATAGCGCTGCCAGCCTTCGATGATATTCCCCGATGGGCTAAGCGTGATCGTCGTCGTACCGCCACCAGATAAGGTAAAGGATACCAGCAGATGATCATTGGTATACGTCTGACAACTACAGCTGTCCTCTTCCTTTACCCAGGCGCCTACCAGCATTTTCTTGCCGGCAAAGGGCTTGAAGGGCGGGATCACGGTATTGGCGGAGGCCCTTTGACCGGAGAATCTCGGGCGGCCCCATGCGTCGGTGATGAGTGTATCGGTTAATACGGGATTGTCTGCATCCGGACCAGGGGCCACGGGCAGGTTCACCAGGCTGATCGAGGTTCCCCGGGGAACACGCAAACTGTAGATACCTGTGTGCGCAGCGGAATCGCTGATATTGGTGGAGTAACCGGAGAAGTCGAACGGTCGCGCTTCCGCACAGGCAGTGTCACAAGCATTGGGAATGAAACCATAGTCTTCAAAACCTTCGAAGGCCGATTCCTGGTACCTGCTGTTTTGTATCACGGCCGTAGGCAAGGTCAGGCCATAGCCGTAGAGACCGGAATTATAACGGCCCAGCGGATCTTTGTTCTCCAGCTCGAAACCCTTGCGGTTAAAGAGGGTTGTCTGGCTGTTCCAGACCCAGCGGCTGCTGTCATAGGTCGGGAGCCAGCGGCTGCTATCGGCATTATAATACCAAAAGGGTTCGAAACCTGGTATGGTGCCTGCCGTGCGGATACTTACCGTGGTATCCAGGGGGTTGGTTTCCTTGCGCTGGTTGTAGTATACATAGGATCGCAGAGGCCGGTAATCGCCGGCGATGCCGTATTGGTAGGCGTTGACCGTAGTATCGGTGACGGCGCTATAGCAGGTCCTTCCTGTCACCGAAGTACAGTTCATGGTAGAGTTATATACGAGGACAGCACCTGAAGTATCTACCGGGTGATAACGGAGATATTTTACCTGCAACACCGGCCACTTGGTAGAATCGGAATATTTGGGCGAGTAATATGTGGCGTAATAATTCCCGTAGCCAGCATATAGATAAGGTGGTACGGAATGCGTGGCTACCAGGGTCGAGTCATAGTGCGTGGAAGACAATGGCCCAGATCCTTTGGTAAGAGCCAAGGTAGTAGACCCAAGGCTTAAATTCAAGAAGCTATCGACATAAGCTGTCTCGTCGATATTGACGTCTTGAAAGGCCGAGGTATCCCGCACACTATTATAGAGTGGCGTATAATAGGATTGGAAGAGGATGGTATCCAGGCGCTGATGCAGGAACCATCCCGCGGGAGCCGTGAGTGACACCCCCAGCGAATCTACAGCCCACACCGAGTTGGCCGAATCATAGGCGCCCGGAATATGTCCGCGGGTATCGGCATGGAGGATGAGGTTGGCCGATAGAATACTCTGAACAGGAGGCAGGATGCGATCGAGCCGCCCGAAGTTGAGGACAGACGCAGCATTGCGCGGATATCCATCCACCAGCAGGCTGTTCTCCACCAGCAGGTGATCGGACAAAGAGTCCTCCATGGTCAGCGAGTCGCTATTTCCGTCGCAGATATTCCCGGTAGAGATCAGGTTGACAAAGGAGGGGGTAATATTCATGGTCAATGTATCCGGTGGCAGCGCCACAAGACCCGGCACTTTGTAGAGGACCTCGTTGGTCCCGACGCAGGAGCTCACCATATTTTGAAGATGGAAGGGTAACCCCGAAACGCTTTGGATCGTGAATACGACATTACCCAACTTAGCCTGGTAAAGGCTGGAATCGGCAATGGTCGTCAGCGGCATGAATGCTCCGCCGGCATTGTTTTGCAGCAAGGGACAGCTATTCAGGCTGATGCCGGCGCTATCGGCGATCTGTGCTATGGTGTATCGCGGGAAGGTGCCGTAATACAGCTTGTTATGCTGCTGCAACCAATCGAAGAAGGGTTTGATGCAGCTACAGACTTCCGAAGCCGCCTCCGCGCTATCCTGCGAAGTATAGACGCAAGAGTTTTGTACATCGGTCCGCCGTTTGTCGGTGACGCGCCAAAACTGGTTCATTTCCGCCGCGTTAGCGTTTATCACCCGGCGGGTGGAATCGAGCACGAGGTGATAATTGCCCCCGCCATCGGCCACCAAAGGATTTGACAGGCAGGTCACCGAACCAATTCCATTCGCCATATTGCGATAGCCGGACCGTA
>DASZOW010000591.1:0-8670 GCA_035550615.1 Puia sp. | reverse complement strand
TCCATCACCAGTTCTATGTGCTCGGCTCCAAAGAGTATCACGATAAGAGGCTGTGGATGCCCTTCATGATCCCAATCGGGCCCGTGGCGGGGCTATACGGCATCGCCGATCTGCGGGATAATGTCGTCAGGATGCTTCGCCTGTTCCGGCTGAATGTGCATTCCGGCGAGGTGACCGAATAAAATATTAAGGCATGGCTGGTATCCGTCTGCCCCTTATATTTGGCATCGTAATCGTTAAATATGCAACGCACTCTTCTCCTGCTGGCCGGCATGTTCGCCCTTTTTGCTCATGCGACTCCCAAGACATACGATCTACGATCACCGAATGGCGCCGTGACGGTGCATGTCGCCGTTGGCGATCATCTCCAATGGTCTGTAGACCAAAAGGGTCAGTCCGTGATCACTCCGTCGATAGCGGGTTTGCAATTGCAGGACGGTGAAACCCTCGGCGACAACATCAGGGTATTATCCGCCCGGACAGAGAGCGTCAATACGAGCCTGACGCCGGTGAACTATATTAAAGCCACGATACACGATCAGTATACACAGCTCACCCTGAATTGCAAAGGCGACTACAGCGTTATTTTCAGGGTGTATGACGATGCGGTAGCTTACCGGTTTGCGAGCAGAAGGAAGGGGGAGCTCATTGTAAAGAACGAAGAAGCGAATTTCAATTTTTCCGCAGACGACAGCGCGTTCCTTCCGATCCAGTGGGATCTTCGCGATGGAAAGAATTTCAATTCATCATTCGAGGCCTTATATCACGAGATCCGGCTTTCCCAGCTCCCGAAAGACTCGCTGGCGTTCCTGCCGCTGCTTGTAGATATCGGGCAGAATAAGAAAGTCGCCATCCTGGAGGCCGATCTGGATGATTATCCCGGGATGTATCTGCATCTTAATGGAACAGGCAAGGGCCTCAGCGGGGTGTATGCGCCTTGTCCGTTGGAAGCCAGGCTGCATGGCATCAACTATATTCCGACCGAACGCGCCGGTTATATTGCCAGGACGGCAGGCGCCCGTAATTTTCCCTGGCGTGTCATCGTCATTAGTGAACAGGATAAGGAATTGCTGAATCAGGACATCGTGCAAAAGCTTGCAGCGCCTTCAAAGATCGCCGATGTAAGCTGGATAAAGCCCGGGCAGGTAGCGTGGGATTGGTGGAATAACTGGAATGTCTCGCATGTCGATTTCAAAGCGGGCATCAATACGCCTACTTATAAGTATTATATCGATTTTGCCGCTGCCAATCACCTCCCTTATATCATCATGGATGAAGGCTGGTCGGACGATCTCGATCTGATGAAGATCTCGCCGCGGATCGATCTGCAGGAGATCGTAGATTATGGTAAGCAAAAGGGAGTGGGGGTGATTCTTTGGGCTACCTGGTATGCCGTCACACACCAGATGGACAAGGCATTCCCTTTTTATGCGGGTATGGGCATCCGAGGTTTCAAGATCGATTTTATCGACAGGGACGACCAGGTCGCTATTGCCTCTACATATACGATAGCGGCGAAGGCGGCTGAGAATAAATTGATGGTGGACTATCATGGGACATCCAAACCGGCGGGACTTCAACGCACCTGGCCCAATGTCATCGGGTATGAGGGCGTCAAGGGGCTCGAGAATTTCAAGTGGGCCAATGAGGACCAGCCCCGTTATGTGGTGACCATTCCATTTATCCGGATGATCGCGGGTCCTATGGATTATACGCCCGGCGCCATGCGGAATGCTACCCAGCAGGCGTTTCGGCCGATCAATGACAATCCCATGAGTAAGGGGACGCGTTGTGCGCAGCTGGCGGAATATGTCATCTTTGAAGCGCCGCTGCAGATGCTGGCCGATAATCCCACGAGCTATATGCGCGAGCAGGAGTGTACCGATCTCATCACGAGCGTGCCTACTACGTTCGATGAGACCGTTCCGCTGGATGGCAAGGTCGGCGAGTATGTCGCGCTTGCCCGTCGAAAAGGAGATACCTGGTTTGTGGGCGCCATGACCAATTGGACGCCGCGGTCGCTGACCATCGACTGTTCCTTTCTGCCTGCCGGCGACTACGAAGCCGTAGTATTCAAAGATGGCGTCAATGCCGACCGCGATGCTACCGATTATAAAAAAGAAACGATCCGAATCCACTCGGGGGATAAGCTGCCCATACAGCTTTATGGCGGCGGAGGCTGGGTGGCCCGGATAAAGAAGACAGATAGATGAAGCGAATCTTATTTTAGTTTCCCGATCCTAAGAGCTCGTGGCTTGTCTTCAGCGATTGCGCGGATTTATGCATAAGCCGGAGGAATCTTTCGTTATCCGTTTCGTCGAATAAAGTGGGACCTTTGGGGCTCATGGGCGCCGGAGAAGCCTCTGTGTCACGTTGCGAGGCCGTGGATGTCGATGTCTGAGGAGACCTTGCACTTTCGTCGCCTTCGAAATAATAAGTCGTGGCGATAAATTTCTTGACGTGTTCACGGGATTCCGCGGGCAGATAGTTCTGCAGGGCCCAGAAATTCCGGCTGTGCGATTTATGGATCGCCCGGTACACCGGCCGGGGGCCGCCATTATATGCAGCGAGGACGAGCAGCCAGTCGCCGAATTGTTTGTGCAGGTCACGCAGATATTTGGCTGCGGCTTTGGTGCTTTTGTAGAAGTTCATCCGTTCGTCGGAATGGCGGTTGACTTTGAGGCCCAGGACATGGGCGGTATGGGGCATCAGCTGCCAGGGTCCCTTGGCGCCGACGCGCGACAAGGCGGTGGGTTTCAGCTCCGACTCGATGACGGCCAGATACTTCAACTGCAATGGCAGACCATAATGACGGAGGACCGAATCGATGATCGCAAAGGGTTCCTCACTGCGTTCCCGGACGTTTACGAGACATTCGTCATTATCCCTGATATAGGAGCTTACGAATTTCATGCCCTGTTTTTCATCGGACGCAGATAATGCAAGCTTATTCGTCTGGCTGAATTTTGCGTGTTTGCCATTGTTGCTCGTATAGAGCACGTTCGTCGCCGGAGCCGAAGGAGGTCTTCCGGGGTTTGCAGCAGAAGGCAGGCCTATTATAAAGGCGACGCTGCAAAAAGAGGGTACTACGGACTTCAACATCGTTTTAATTTTTGGGTAAAACAATGCCGGCCCCAGGGTTGGATTCTTATGGCTTGGTCATAGAGATATTGGCGGGATACATTTATAGCCTTTCCGTGGGTACGGATAATCAGGGTTTTTCATTTGCGGAAGGCTATAACTTTCGCGCCAAAGATAGTCAACCCCCGGCGGATAACATAAGGAGTTCTACGTGGTAAAATTACGAGTGTAGTAACTCGTTGGCCTATAAATTGATATCTTAGCGGTATGGAAAATGGACATATTCTTGCCATCGATGTCGGCGGATCGCATATCAAATGCACGATCCTGAACAGCCAGGGGGAAACGCAGATAAAATACAGGAAGCTGGTCACCCCTAATCCAGCCACGCCCATCAATGTTATTGCGGCCATCCAGCAGCTTGTCAAAGATCTCCCCGATTATGACAAGATCTCCGTGGGTTTTCCCGGCTATGTAAGGAACGGGATCGTATTCACCGCGCCTAATTTGTGGAGTACCCATTGGAGTGGCGATGTCGAGTTAGGGCAGCTTATCAGCAATGCGTTACACAAGCCGGTGCGGCTGGTCAATGATGCCGACCAGCTGGGGTTGGGAGTCGTCAGCGGCCAGGGTTTTGAAATGGCGGTTACGCTCGGGACCGGGGTAGGGACGGCGGTCATGTACAACGGGTATCTGTTGCCGCATCTGGAGCTCGCGCATCATCCCATCCGAAAGGATGTCGATTGGGATCACTATGTCGGCGAGCGGGCGATGAGAAAAGTGGGAAAACACAAATGGAACAAACGCGTAGCGCGGATGCTCAAGGCCTGGAAGACCGTTTTCAATTATGACCGCCTTTATCTTGGCGGCGGCGGCGTCGCACATCTTTGCATTTCGCTGGATGAGAATATCCATCGCTTCACCAACGAGGACGGCATCAAAGGAGGCGCTAAACTCTGGCAGTTGGAAGAGGGGTATCATATTACAACCAACTATCCAAAATAAACAGCCGACCGGCATGACACAGTATTCGCGCGATTCTGAAATCCATCTATCCTCTTTTATCGAAATGACACCCGATCTCGTCTGCATCGCCGGCAGAGATGGTTTTTTCAAAAAGGTGAACCGGGCAGTGATCGAAAAGTTCGGATATACGGAAGAGGAGCTGATGAGCCGACCCATAGCCTCGCTGATGCATCCGGAGGACAGACAGCTGACCCTGCATAAGCGGGCGGAGCTATTCGAGGGGAAACACCTGGTCAATTTCAGGAATCGCTATATCACCAAAACGGGCGGCATTGTCTGGCTGGAATGGACGTCGCTTTATTTTCCGGATGAAGAGGTCGTATTTGCCATAGCCAAGGACATTACCAGGCGCAAGCAGGTAGAGCAGGAGATCGAAGATGATTACCGGAAGTTCAAGGGGCTGGCCAGCCATTTTAAAAACAGTATGGAAGAGGACCGGAAATTTCTGGCGCGCGAGTTACATGAGGAGCTTGCGCAGCTGGCTTCGATCCTCAAAATGGATATAGAAGGCATCAAAAATCATATAAGCGATCTCCCGCCTGCGGTCAGGGGCCGGATAGCGGATGCTTCCGTGGTCGCCCAGCAGCTGATCATGACGATCCGCCGGCTTTCTTTTTCCATTAGCCCGAATATGCTGGAACACCTGGGATTGAATGCCACGCTGGAATGGCATTGCAAGGAGTTCTCCATTCTGAGCGGTATTCCCTGCAGCTTTCACAGCACGTTCGATGACTCCCGGCTCACGGATGAGGTCAGGATCGATCTGTTCAGGATATGCCAGGAGTCGTTGCAGAATATCCTTAAACATGCCGAGGCGGGGCAGGTCAAGGTTTCGGTCGAAGAAACGAGCGATCATATCAGGCTGACCATGCTCGACGATGGAAAGGGGTTCGATCAAAGGCAGCAAAAGCGACAGCCCGGGCTTATCCGGATGCGGGAACGTGCTGTGTCCATCAACGCGCAACTGGCCATACACACTGCGCCGGGCAAGGGTACGGCGGTCACTGTGAATATTCCGAAATGATTCAGAGATCCCTGTTGAAAAAGTCAACAGCCCGTTCTAATATGCGATCTCGACCACTCCCCTGTACGTCGATTCATCCTGGAGATGATGCAGCATGAAATGCGCGACGTCGGCGCGGGAGATGCTCAGCGCATTGCGCAGCCAGCTGTTGACGCTCCACCGGTATCGGCCTGTTGCTGGTTTGTCGGTCAGCCGGGGCGGGCGGACGATCGTCCAGTTGGCGTCGCTTTCCCGTATCAGGCGTTCCATGGCGCGCAGATCGGCATACATGTGGTGCAGCAGTTTTTGAAGAACATACTTTGCCGCGAGTCTCACCATATAGGGCAGGAGGGGGCTGATCTCTATTGCAGAAGCGGAGATAAAAAAGACGCGTTTTATGCCGGCCTGCCGCATCGCTTGCAGAAGCCGGTAGTTTCCCTGGCTGTAGAGGGTGGTGGGTTCGTCGTGCGTCAGCCCGCTTTTGACGCCGATGGCTGAGATCACCGCGTCCTGACCCTGGAGATGGCTTGCAAAATTTTCAGGCTGCAGGATATCGCCTTTGACGACCTCCAGATTGGGATGGCCGATGGAGAGTTTCGATGGATCGCGCAGGACAGCGGTGACCCGAAGTCCCCCGGCCAGCGCTGTTTCCACGGCCTGTCTGCCGATGCCGCCGGCAGCGCCGATGATAAGAATGTTCATGGCTAGAATTGAAAAACACTTAAGATGAAGATCGCGAGGAAGAGCAGCAGCTCGATGACGTGAAAGACGGTCATGTTGCGGTTTAGCGCCAGGATCCGGCCGTTGGCGCCGTTAGAATTCTGCGTCAGCAGAATCTTGAGCCTGCCCGCCTGTCTTCTCAGGACGAGGGCGCCATTCAAGGCGACCAGTACCACGAGGATCATCTTGATCCTGAACCAGAGCATGTGTGCGACGGTCCCGTGGAAAACGACGACCATACCGATACCCGTCGTCAGCAATAGCAGGGCGCCGATGCCGATGAGCGCAGGGAAGGCGGCGGAGCTTTCGAGCATGCTCACGGCTTTGAGCTTGTCATCGATCAGATATTTGCCTAATCTTCTGTTGATGGCGAAATCGGCGACGATCGTCCCAGCCATCATCGTAAACCCGGTGATGTGCAACACCAGGTACCAATGCAACGCGTTCATATATCCTTATTTAAATGTTTTAATTTGTCGGGATTTGTCTGCAGGTAGATATTCCGGATCTGTCCGCCCTCCGTATCGATAGAGACCATGCCGAGAGGCTGATCGCCTGTGTAAGAAATAACCGAAGGCAGGCCGTTGGCAAAGGTGATCTCCTGGCGGAAATCGGGGACCGAATCGCGAAATTTCGGGAAGGTCGTAAGAATCGCTTTGGAGACATTCTTCCGGCCGGTGATCGGCTTCTTAAAGGCTGTGAGCCGTTGGTTGTTGACAAAAAATGTCTTGCCTCCGCCGTCGGCAAAAAGCTGGATATCTTCCTTCAGCATTCCGATGAGTCCGTCGAGGTTGCCTTCCGAGACCGCGAGCAGGAAGTTCTGCAACATCTTTTCGTGGACGCGCATATCTACCTGAAAGCGCCTGGCGTCTTTGCCGAGGTTGTCTTTGGCGCGTTTCAGGAGCTGCCGGCAGTTATCAGTGGATTTGTCGAAGATCTCGGCCAGCTCGTAATAATCATAGGAAAACACTTCTTTGAGCAGGAAGACCGCTCTTTCCTGGGGCGTCAGCTTTTCCATCAGTACGAGCATGCCGATGCTCAGCGCATGGTATGATTCTATACGCGCCTGCGTTTTATCCGGTTCATAATTGCGAATAGGTTCGGGCAGCCAGACGCCGATATATTCCTCGCGCTGCACCCTGGCGCTGTTGAGATGGTTGATGCATTGATTGGTGACGATCCTTACCAGGAAGGACTTGGTATGCCGGACATTGTTGGCGTCCGTTTCCATCCATTTCAGATAAGTGTCCTGGACGATGTCCTCTGCCGCGTCGATGCTACCCAACATATTATAGGCGATCGAAAATAGCAAGGCCTTATATTCGAGAAAGGTCTCCGTTTTATTGTTCATATCCAAAGATTCCATACATGAGACAATTGACCCTAATCGTTTGTGACGGCAAACGTGGTTTAATTTTTCACTAAGTTAATAAGGTGTTGGCTTCCAATGATGCCAGGTAGGAAAATCTACGTGGACGACAGGATTTCCATGAAAACAGGCGGCACTGGCCGATCTGAGGAAGAATGGCTATCTTGAAAAAAAATCTCTGTTGAAGAACGGCATTATTTTTCATCTCCTTTTCTGGCTTATGTATGCCACGTTTATGATCTTTGGCGATCTGGGCGATTATATCCTCCGCAAAGGTTTTTTGTTTATCCTCATCCCGCTGCTGCTTTATTTTTTGCTGATGGCGATACTGGTTTATGGGAACATATTGTTTCTGATCCCGCGGCTGCTGGAAAAGAAAAGGACCGTTGCCTATATCGCCGGGCTTATCGTGTTCGTCGTCGGGTATACCTGGCTTCGCAGTCTCAACCAGCGGCACTGGGATGGGATCGTATGGCCGGATGAGCCGATGACGGTCCGGTCCTATTTCAGATGGAACTCGCTGTATGCCGTTTGGTTCCTGCTGATCTCCACGCTGCTGTTCTATACGCAGAAATGGGCCAATCAACGGCAGCAGGTGAGGAATATCCAGATCACGCAGCTGCAGACCGAGCTCAAATATCTGCGCGCCCAGGTGAATCCCCATTTCCTGTTCAATGGTCTGAACACCATCTATGGGAACATTGATATGCGTGATCAGAAGGCCAGGGATATCCTGCTGCAGTTCTCCGATCTGCTGCGCTACAGTCTCTATGAGGCCGATACGGACCTGGTCTATCTGCACCAGGAAGCGGCCTGGCTGGAAAATTACGTAGCTTTACAAAGAGCCCGGAACAACAGCAATTTTCAGATCGACCTGGTTATCGATATCCAGGATAGTTCCATGCAGATCGCACCGCTGCTTTTTATGGCTTTTGTCGAAAATGCGTTCAAGTTTGCGACGCATGAGGAGGACCGGGTCAATGCCGTCCTTATCCGGCTTTCGCAGAAGGGGAACGGGCTGGTTTTCGAATGTTCCAATACGGCGGACGAGCAGGAGCAGGCCTCCGGCGGCATCGGGTTGAGCAATGCGCGGAGAAGATTAGAGCTGCTTTATCGGGATCGATTTACCCTGGACATTCAACAAGACCGAAACAGCTATTCGGTACGGTTGATGCTGACATTGCAGAATGCAGAGGAGGGGGGAAAAATGAAGATGCGTTAATGCTGACAATATGAAAAAATTACGTTGTGTCATCGTGGACGACGAGCCAGTTGCCCGCAAGGTCCTCCGGGAGTTCGTGGGTCAGGCGCCGTACCTGGTGCTGGTCGCTGAGTTCGACAGTGTTCCGAAGGTGGAGGCTTTTCTGCTGGCAGATACGGCCGATCTTATTTTTCTCGATATCGAGATGCCCAAACGTTCGGGGCTTCAATATCTCAAAGCCGCGCCGCCGTCGGCGGCGCGGCCGCGTGT
>DASZOW010000590.1:0-1600 GCA_035550615.1 Puia sp. | reverse complement strand
GCATCTGTTCTGGTTTCTCGGGCATCCGGAGGTATATATCGTAATCTTTCCTGCCTTTGGGATGGTCTCGGAGATCATGAGCGTAAATAGCCGGAAACCGATCTTCGGTTATGTGGCGATGGTCGTCAGCATGTTTGCGATCCTCAGCCTGTCGTTTACCGTATGGGCGCATCACATGTTCGTGAGCGGGTTGAACCCTATCCTGGGGTCGGTGTTTGTGCTGATGACCTTGCTGATAGCGATACCTTCGGCCATCAAGGTGTTCAACTGGATCACGACGCTTTGGCGGGGGAATATCCGGTTTACGCCGGCGATGCTTTTTGCGATCGGGTTCGTGAGCACATTTATCTCAGGGGGGCTGACGGGAATCTTCCTGGGCAACAGCACCATCGATATTCAGGTGCATGACACATATTTTGTGATCGCGCATTTTCACCTCGTCATGGGCGTTTCCTCGGTGTTCGGGATGTTTGCGGGTATCTATCACTGGTTTCCTAAGATGTTCGGCCGGTTCATGAGCTCTACGATGGGTTATATCCATTTCTGGATCACGCTGCCGGCGGCGTATCTGATCTTCTGGCCGATGTATTACGAAGGTTTAGCGGGTGTGCCGCGGCGTTATTTCGATTTTTCGAATTGGGTTTCGTTCAATCAATTCGAGGGGCTGAATACGTTTATCTCGGCGATCGCTATCCTGTCCTTCCTGGTGCAGCTGGTCTTCGTATTCAATTTCTTCTACTCCATATTCAAAGGGGAGAAGGTCCTGGACAGGAATCCATGGAAGGCCAATACGCTCGAGTGGACGACGCCGATCGTGCCGCCGCATGGCAACTGGCCCGGGGAGATCCCGCCGGTGTATCGGGGGCCGTACGAGTATTCCAAGGATGGACGGGATTTTATTCCGCAGGATGAGCCGCTTCCGCCGGCGATAATAGAGAAACCGTTGCCGGTGAGGCAGACGTGAGGCGGCGGAGCGCGGGTGGTTTTGGCGCGTCGTTGGGGTGCGGGGCGCGGCGATTTTGGCGCGCGGGCCGTTGGAGCGCGGGGCGCGGCGAGGCGGGTTAGTAATGACAGGTCTGACAATCGGTGCCGCCGATGTCCTTGACTGTTATAGAATCTTTGTAGCCCCAGCGAAGGTCGCGGATATAAGATTTATAGATGCTATAGAATTTGTTGCCATGTACGCCGTTGAGACTATCCGGGAAGTCGACTTTTGTCGTCCGGTGGCAATTGAGACACCAGCCCATGCTCAGCTCCGCGACTTGTTTGACCTCATCCATCTCCTGGATGGGGCCGTGGCAGGTCTGGCATTGGATCTTGCCGACGCGGACGTGCTGCGAATGGTTAAAATAGACCAGGTCGGGAAGGTTATGGATCTTGACCCACTCGATCGGGTGACCAGGTTTTGTATACCGTCCTTTTTCGGGGTCATAGCCGGTGTAGCTGTACAGCTTGTGGATTTCCTCGTCCGGGTCGACGCGCGTGCCGTCCGGCCGAATCAATTTCTCACCATGGTAGTCGGTGATGGCTGCATGGCAGTTCATGCAGACATTGGGTGAGGGAACGGTAGCATGGCGGCTGTACCAGGCATTGCCGTGAC
>DASZOW010000589.1:0-1829 GCA_035550615.1 Puia sp. | reverse complement strand
TCCTGTGCGCGGCGCATCAGGTACGGAATGACATCCCTGATCGGCCCAAAGGGGAGATATTTGCTACACGAACACCCGGCCTTGGCCAGATTAAAAGTGATGTTATCGCTCATCCCATACAGCTGAGAGAAATGGATATGCGGATGATCCAGTGGCAGCCCATGCTCCTGCAGAAGCTGCACCGCCTTTAAATTACTGTATTCGTTATGCGAAGCCACGATCAGCGCAATGCGGTCCAGGTGTTCGATACAAAACGCCACGCCGGCATTGTAATCTCTGTCCGTAGCCTCCTTGTCCGGCTGTATCGGCGAAACGATCCCCAGCGACTGGGCCCGCTTACGTTCTTTTTCCATATATGCGCCCCGTACCAGCTTGGCGCCCAACACAAAATCCCGCTGTTCCGCCGCCTCCAACGAGTCATGCAGAAAGGCCAACCGGTCCGCCCGGTATAGCTGGACCGTATTGTAAACGACCACCCCTCCTCTGTTATACCGCTCCATCATCAGGATCGTCAGCACGTCTACCGGCCCCTGAATCCATGTCTCTTCAGCATCTACCAGCACCCCGATCCTGCGATCCGCTGCGGCATCACAAATCTTCACCATTCGCCGGCTCACGGCATCCCATTCCGTCTTCTCTCCCGGCGTCATCCCTTCCAATGCCCGCAGATAACGCTTCATCAAAGACCCGTCAAGCCGCCGCATCGCCGCATCCAGCGTCTCTAGCAGCCCAAAACGGGCAAATCCCGTAACCTTGATGCTCGCAAAGGGGATATTGGGCTGTGTTGCGGCGTATTCGATCACCCGTATAAATTGCCCGCAAGCATGCTCGAAACCGGCCTCGCCTTCTTCACCACCCTCCACGCCATAGTCCAGGATCACTTCCACATGATACTCCCCCAGCTTCCGCGCAACCTTCGCCGTCTGCTCCAGGGTCTCGCCCCCTACAAATTGGGCAAAGATGGTGTTCCGGATCAACCCTTTGACCGGCAGACCGGACCGGATCATCCAGGGCGTAAGCCGCGTACCGAGTTTTACCAGCCAGCTGTGCCCCATGCTTGCGAACAGGAAAGCCGCTTTTTTCAACTCTTTGTCTGTCTTATATTCGAATGCATTTGCAGTATTTTCAAAAGAAACAGTTCCCGGATCGATATTCATGGCGGTCAGACCTTATTTTTGCGGGCAAATTTAATTTTTTTCGAAATAATGACCATCCTCGATATTGACATCTATAAGTATTCGATTCCCATGCATCCGTTCACCATCGCCACGGGCACGATGCATTACGCTCAGAATATCCTGATCCGGGTACATACCGACGCCGGCTATTACGGCGTCGGCGAATGCTCCGCCTTCCCCATGATCGTGGGCGAGACCCAGGCCACCTGCTTCGAAATGGCCAAAGACTTTGCCACCCTCTGGAAAGGCCGCGACCCCCTGGACATCGGAGCCCGTATGCAGCAATTGCATGATTTTACCGCATTCAACGCTACCATTAAAAGCGCCTTCGACATGGCGCTCTACGACCTGGCCGCGAAAAATGCCGGCCAACCGCTTTATCAATTCCTTGGCGGGAAAAAGAAAACCGTCGAAACGGACCTGACCATCGGCATCGATATCCCGGAAAGAATGGCGGAAAAAGCCCTTCAGTTCAAGAAGGACGGGGTTCGGATGATCAAGATCAAATTGGGAAAGAATGCCAAAGAAGACGTCGACCGGGTAAAACGCATAAGGGCCGCCGTAGGCGGGGACATCCTGCTGCGTATCGATGCCAATCAGGGCTGGAGCTATCCCGACGCCCAATACGCGCTGCAGCAGATGGGGCCGTAT
>DASZOW010000588.1:0-8086 GCA_035550615.1 Puia sp. | reverse complement strand
AGTTTGTTTCATATTAGTTTTTTTGAGCGGGGCAAAGGTATGTTTTTGGCCCATAGCGCCAAAACTGCAAAAAAAGAGCCCCCGGCCAGAAGACCGGAGGCGATGTTCCAACTTCAACCAACGAAGTTCAAAATGGGCCGGGCCCGAAGTTCTATACTCTTGAAAGCGCGGATAATAAATTGTTGTTCTCGGGTGTCATACGCATGGCCGTCTTCTTCGCCGCAGGCGAATCGGGAGGCGCAGGTTGGCTTCCGGGTCCCTTGTAACGATAACCGTTATTGCCCCGATCATCGTTCCTGTCCTTCTCCTCCTTCCGACTATGGTCTTCATTTTTACGATCGGACTTATCGTTGCCGCTGTTGTAACGGCTATCGGTACGGACCAATCCGCCCGGCGTCATCCGGTATTCCACATTCGCCGTCCAGGGATATGTATTGGCGTCATTGATATCCTCATCCCAATCGTTGCTCCAGTCATGGTCCCCATCGTCCCAATGGATGTGACGGCGGCCCGGATTGATATTGAACCAATTGTAGTCTTCGACGCTGGAAGCGATCTGTATCCGTTTGCCTACCGGAACGGAGATCTCGACGCGTACCTGCTGGTTGCGGAACTTATCGCCGCGGGCAAGGGCAAAACCCTGCGGCAGATTCAGCAGGCTGTCCTGTTGATTTACCGGGAACCGGATCTCGCCTGCCATTTCCCGAGCCTTGGGGCCGCTGCTGCCACGGCTGAACTTGATAAGGTTCACATGATAAAAGGAGTCTTCGCTTTTCAACACTTTGACGCGCACAGTCGTCAGCAGGATACTGTCCTCGCTCATATTATAAAAGGGGCTATGGCGTCCCAGATCGACATCGAACCACCAGTCGGTATCGTCGTAACGATTGATCGGCCGTATCGTACGCACCAGCATTTTTCCCGCGCTGGGCTGTGCCAGCTGCACAGCCTCCTCTACATGCTGGCGGCTCCGGAAATTATTCAGCACCATGCCGCATAGGACGATCAGGGAAAATAATCCGATGACCCATAGAGTGGCGAACGTATAGCCCAGATAATGACTACGCGAACGCGTACCCGAAATACGCCGGATCAGCCAGGTCAGCAGGGCAATGACGGGGATCACCAGGAACAGAAAGAAAGCCGCCCATGCCAGGAAATTCTGCCAGAACCCTTCCAGGATAAAATTCTTCAGATGCAATACGCCATCGCCGCGGAAGGCCAGCCCGGCCAACACCATGATCAGGGCAAAGGCGATGATCCCGGCGATAAAGAGGAAGAATGCCTTGAACATGACGCCTACGGCATGCCCGAATCCATTACTCGTCCTGCGGATAGCAGGGCCGGCTTCGGTTCCAAAGGTCTGTGCGCTCTGCCGGATCTGCTGACCCATGTCCTGGAACCGATCCCGCATTTCTGCGCCCATCTCAGTGGCGCGGCTCTTAAAACTTCCCAGATCGCTCTTAATGGTGTTCTTTATCGACTCGAGGTCGACCTTCTCTCCGCGCATCTCCAGTTTATCGGATGCAGTAACGGCTTCCGGCAGCACGATCCAAAGCACGATATAGGTCACGAACAGGGTGCCGCCAAAACCGCCGGTGAAAAATGCCGGTCCGCCCCAATGATGCCAGGGGAACCAGGCATTGCCAATGATCGAAGAAACGACGCCAAGGACCAGCGGCAGGCAAAAGATCAGCCGGGGTATCCAGACCTCGATATGGAAATAGGCGGCCAGGCCGCTGGCGACGCCGCCAATAACGCGGTCGTCGGGGTTTCGGTACAAGCGTTTGCGGACCGTTGCCGGCAAAGCCCTGGTCGGCAGAATGAGCCAGAGCACGATGTATACCAGGAAGCCCGCGCCCCAGCCCGTGGTCAGCAGGACGAATATGATACGTACGATAGCCGGATCGATCTTCAGATAGTTGGCAAGACCGGCGCAAACACCACCCAGGATCTTGTCGTTCTCCGCGCGATAAAGCCGGCGGGGCTCATTGGCATACTGCCAATTCTGCTGGTAGGCGCCCGATGGCTGTCCCCCACCTGCACCCGTATTGGCGCCGGCAGCGGTATTACCCGCAGCAGGTTCAGCGTTTTCCCCCTCGAACTCTTCCGGCCGGCCCATGCTTGCAATGATGGTGTTGACATCGGCGTCCGTAATACAAGGCGCACCCTTTTTCAGGGTCTCGGAGAAAAGCTCGGCAAACCTGTTCTCGATATCACTGATAATCTCATCTCGCCCCTCTTCATTAGCGAAATACCTGCGCAGACTGGCAATATACTGTTGCAGGATCTCATAGGCGGTCTCTTCGATAGGGATCACCCGGCTATGAAAGTTTATATTGATGATCTTTTTCATTGTTAGTGTAATTTGGCGGTTGAATGGAAAATCGTCAGGCTGGGGTTTATGGTTAATGTCTATGATTGGTTAGGGAATGAACGGCATTGGCAAGTTCGGTCCAGGTCGCTTCCAGCTCCCCGTAAAAGGCCTCTCCCTTCGGGGTCAGCGAGAAATATTTGCGTGGCGGTCCGGAATTGCTCTCTACCCAACGGTAAGTAAGCATATCTGCATTTTTAAGCCGGGTCAGCAAGGGGTAGAGCGTGCCTTCCAGGATGTTCAGGTTGGCCGCCTTCATCTCTTCCACGATGTCGGATGGGTAAGCTTCCCCGCGCCTGATCACTGAGAGAATGCAAAACTCCAGTATTCCTTTTCGCATCTGGCTCTGGGTATTCTCGATATTCATACGCTGAAGATTTGTTGTCCATCCAAAGATATGTACTTTTCTAGTACTATGCAACACACAGTACTAATTTAAAGTAGGTATTTCTCATGGTCAGGATGATGCGCTTAGCCTCAACAACCGCAAAATCAACCCCTTCCGCAAAAAGAACTCCTGTTTCCGGAAAACCCAAAGAATGGACAAATGGCAAAAAAAAGGGGGCGAATGGCCCCAATAAGATTATTTCTTTAACCCGATCTCCCGTAACCGCTCGTCCAGGTACTCCCCGGCCGTCATATCCTCGTAGGCCTTGGGATGTTTCGGGTCGATGCAACCGGGCAGACAGGCCAGGCTCATGCTGCTTTTTGGATGGAGAAAAAATGGGATCGAATAACGTGGCGATCCCCAAAGCTCACGGGGCGGATTCACCACCCGGTGTGTGGTGGACTTGAGCCGGTTATTGGTGAGTCGTTGCAACATATCGCCCACGTTCACGACGATTTGTTCGGGCAGGGAAGTCACGGGCACCCACTCGTTCTTTTTGGAAAGGATCTCGAGACCGTCCGCAGAGGCGCCCACCAGCAGGGTAATGAGATTGATGTCCTCGTGCTGTTCGGCGCGGATAGCCGATTTCGGCTCCTGCCGGATGGGCGGATAGTGTATAGCGCGCAGAATGGAATTGCCATTATGGATATAGCCGTCGAAATATTTCTCGTCGAGCTCCAGAAAAAGCGCGATGGCCTGCAACAGTTTCATTCCCGACTGTTCAAACGATCGATAGGCCTGGATAAAAAGCGGGTTGAAATCCGGCAATTCTGCGACCTGCACATTGTCGGGGTATTCGGCGCGTACCGGATCATTGTCGGTTACCGTCTGACCGAACTGGAAAAATTCTTTCAGATCCGGCGCCGTACTGCCTTTTGCATGCTCCTTGCCAAAGGAGGTATATCCCCGCTGACCGGCCAGACCGGGGATCTCGTATTTGCTTTTCACGTCCTGCGGCAAAGAAAAAAACGCCTTGGCATTGGCGTAGAGCCCATCGATGGTTTTAGCCGGGATCCCGTGATTCTTTACCGCGACAAAACCTACTTCTTCGTACGCTTTTCCAAGTGCGGAGACGAAACCTGCTTTTTGCTGGGCGCTGCCGGAGAATTCGGCCAGGTCGACGACGGGAATAGCCATGATGTATATTTTATAGGAAATTAATAAATATTTCAGGACGGACCACAGGTTCGCCGGGCGGTAGCCTAATCAAAGATCAAAACTCAGCGCTCTTGGGCGTCCGGGGGAAGGCGATCACATCCCGGATATTGGTCATACCCGTAACAAAAAGCATCATCCGCTCAAAACCCAGGCCGAATCCGGAATGCGGCACTGCGCCGAACCTGCGGGTATCCAGGTACCACCACATCTCTTCTGCAGGAATGTGCATCTCCTTCATCCGCTCTTCGAGTTTCCCGAGCCGTTCCTCACGCTGTGAGCCGCCAACCAGCTCGCCGATGCCGGGAACCAGGATATCCATGGCCGCCACCGTTTTTCCGTCCTCATTGCGACGCATATAAAATGCCTTGATGGCCGCAGGATAACCGGTTACGATCACGGGTTTCTTGAAATGTTTTTCCACCAGGTAGCGTTCATGCTCGCTTTGCATATCGATGCCCCACTTGACCTCGTACTGGAATTTCTTTTTCTTGTACGCGGGGGATTGCAGCAGGACGTCGATCGCCTCGGTGTAGGTGATCCGCTCGAACTTGTTATTCGCCACGAATTCCAGCTTTTCGATCAGCCCCATTTCGCTCCGTTCGGCCTGCGGTTTTTGTTTCTCCTCTTCTGCCAGCCGTTGCGCCAGGAATTCGAGGTCCTCGCGGTTATGTTCCATGACATAGGCGATCAGGTACCGGATAAAGGATTCGGCCAGATCCATATTGTCTTCGAGATCGTAAAAGGCCATTTCCGGCTCGATCATCCAGAACTCCGCGAGGTGACGGGCCGTATTCGAGTTCTCTGCCCGGAAGGTCGGCCCGAACGTATAGATCTCGCTGAACGCCATGGCGCCCAATTCGCCTTCCAGCTGACCGCTGACCGTCAGGTTGGTGGCCCGGCCAAAAAAATCCTCGGCGAAATCGACGCTGCCATCTTCCTTGCGCGGAGTCTTATCGAATGGCAACGTGCTGACGCGGAACATCTCGCCGGCGCCTTCCGCATCGGAAGCCGTTATTATCGGCGTATGGAGATATACAAATCCTTTTTCGTTAAAGAATTTATGGATCGCGAAAGCCAGTGCATGACGTACGCGGAATACAGCGCCGAAGGTATTGGTCCGAAACCGGAGATGTGCGATCTCGCGCAAGTATTCGAGACTGGGCCGGTTCTTAAGCTGAAGCGGATAGGTATCGGGATTGCATTCGCCCAACACCTCGATGGAGCGCGCTTTGACCTCGACCGCCTGGCCCTTGCCAAGCGAAGCCACAAGCTGCCCTACGACCTTCAACGATGCCCCCGGGGTTATCTTTTTAAGCAGCTCGTCCTCAAAAGCTCCCAACTCCGCTACGATCTGCAGGTTGTTATTGGTAGATCCATCGTTCAATGCAATGAACTGGTTGTTGCGAAAACTCCGCACCCATCCCATAACAGTTACTTCCCGGTTATCCGGCGTAGCAGCCAAAAGCGTCTTCACTTTCTCTCTCGTGTTGAACATGATCGATTTCTTCTGAATTTTTAGTGGAGCACAAATATAGAGCAATTCGGCCCTTAGGACAAGATGCAACAGCCGGCTTCAGGGCCGGACGAATTTGCCGCTTATAAAAATTTTAGGCCGGAAAAGCGCTGAAATTCAGTTGTTTTTAAAAAATTTTTTTGATTTTTGACTTTTATTATTAAAATTGCAGTGGAATTAAGCTGATCAGTTTTCTTTTCCAATGCTCACAGCTCATCAGTTTTAACTCTTTCTGTTCATCATTAATCAAAATTCATTTCAAACATTTTCACTAGACAGGCCCACTGTTTGAGAATGCTCTTCAACTCTCAAGTTATTTTATGTACGATATTCTCCAATTGAACGACATGCTCGTTCCGGAACTCCTCGACATTGCGGAACAGTTAAAGATTGCCGGAGCCAAGAAGCTGGACAAGCAGGAGCTCGTGTACAAAATTCTCGATAAACAGGCTGTTGCAGCGAGCGAAGGGAAGGCCGACGCCTCCGACGACAAACCCAAAAGGAAACGTATCATAAAGACCACTACGGCCAACAGCACCGAAGAAGCTATTGTAGAAAGCGGTGAAGACAAGCCCAAAAAAGCGGAAGTGAAAAAAGATACGCGCGGCGCAAAAAAAGAAGAAAAGCCGATGATGAAGAAGCCCCGCAAAAAAGAGGATGAGCCGCAGGAAGCCCAGGCGCCCAAGGCCCCGGCAGTAAAAGCCCATGCCGCTCATGCCGCAGCCGCCCCTCATCGTGACGCCCAAGGTCGTGGCGTTGCAACGGGCGCCGTTGCAAGAGGCGACGGTGCTGCCCGCGAAGGATCACGCGATGGAGCCCGCCGCGACCAACCTATACATGTCGAAATGCCCCGCCGCGATATACAGATGCGCGACTCGGCTCCAAATAACGAAGACGCCGGCCGCGAAGAAGCAGAAGACCAACCCGGCCAGGACGAATCGCTGAACCTGCAGGAAGAGCAGGAAGGCGCGGATAACATGGCCGAAGGCAGCCGCAATGCCGACGCGCAACGCAGCTACCCCCAGCGCCGCAACGAAGTCTTCAATATCGAATTCGATGGCGTCATCTCCGCCGAAGGCGTTCTCGAAATGATGCCCGACGGCTATGGATTCCTGCGCAGCAGCGACTACAACTATCTTTCCTCTCCCGACGATATTTATGTAAGCCCTTCCCAGATCAAATTGTTCGGCCTCAAGACCGGCGATACCGTGCTGGGATCCGTCCGGCCGCCAAAAGAAGGCGAAAAATATTTTGCACTTCTCAAGGTCGAAACCATCAACAATAAAGGTCCCGAAGAAGTCCGCGACCGCGTTCCCTTCGACTACCTGACGCCGTTGTTCCCCTTCGAGAAGCTGAACCTCTTTACGACGCCCAGCGACTACTCCTGCCGCATCATCGATCTCTTTACCCCCATCGGCAAAGGGCAGCGCGGACTCATCGTCGCCCAGCCGAAAACGGGTAAGACCATGTTGCTGAAAGCCGTGGCCAACGCCGTAGCCGCCAACCACCCGGAATGTTATCTCATGATCGTCCTCGTGGATGAACGTCCCGAGGAAGTCACCGACATGGAACGCAGCGTCAAAGCCGAGGTCATCGCCTCTACCTTCGACGAACCGGCCGAGAAACATGTCAAAGTCTCTACCATCGCGCTTCAAAAGGCCAAACGTCTCGTAGAATGCGGTCACGACGTCATCATCCTGCTCGACTCCATTACCCGTCTCGCCCGTGCGCACAATACAGTGGCCCCGGCATCGGGTAAGGTCCTTTCCGGTGGTGTGGAAGCCAACGCCATGCAGAAGCCCAAACAGTTCTTCGGCGCTGCCCGTAAGATCGAGAACGGCGGCTCGCTGACCATCCTGGCCACTGCACTCATCGACACCGGCTCGAAAATGGACGAAGTGATCTTCGAAGAATTCAAGGGTACCGGCAATATGGAATTGCAGCTGGAACGCCGCTTGTCCAATCGCCGCATCTACCCCGCCATAGACCTGGTAGCTTCCTCCACCCGGCGCGATGATCTGCTGCTGGAAAGGGATGTCCTGCAACGCATGAACCTCCTCCGCGTATATCTAAACGACATGAACGCAGAGGAAGCCATGAACGAATTGCTGAAACGCATGCGCGGCACCAAGAGCAACGAAGAGTTCCTTGCCAGCATGAACGGCTGAAGGGATGCGGGTAGCCGCCCCACGGGCTCTGCGCAAAACCGGCCAGCCAGCCCTAAGCCAACGCATCGATCGCCTTCGCCAACTTCCTATCCTTATCGGTAACGATATCCCCCGCGCTATGCGTGGAGAGCCGGATCTCTACCGTATTGTAGACATTCGACCAGCTGGGATGATGGTCCATCTTCTCGGCCGCGAGGGCTACACGCGTCATAAACGCAAATGCCTGCGAAAAATCTTTGAACTCGAATTTCCGGTAAAGCGTATTGTTTTTTTCTTCCCACATAAAGAATGTTTTAGCTCGATTTGCAAAACGTGGACCATGGGACTAAAAGATCAAATGCCCCTTATTCCTGATCTTATCGTGCGCCAGCTCCATCACCAGCTGTACGCCCGGCACGAGCCGGATGGAATTCATCAGGTCATGTAAGCTCTCATCCGCTACGACATCGCCCTTAAGCAGCCAGAGGAAATCCAGATGCTTGAAT
>DASZOW010000587.1:0-7035 GCA_035550615.1 Puia sp. | reverse complement strand
TGTCGACGAAAATCTTCTGGACGACATCCGGGGGGAAGCCATTGCTTCCGTGGCGCGCGAGTTTCAGCAGGCTGTAGCGGCTCCCGAACCCGATCCGTCGACAGTCGGTGATTTTGTATTTGCACCCACGCCCGTAACCGCGGAAACGGGCGTCCGCGAGCCTGCCACGGGTGAAAAGGTGTTGATGGTGGATGCCGCCTTGTTCGCCATCCGCGAGATCATGGAAGAACATCCCGAGGCGTTGCTGTATGGCCAGGATGTGGGCCGCAGACTTGGCGGCGTTTTTCGTGAAGCAGCTACCCTGGCAGAACGTTTTGGCGATCATCGCGTCTTCAATACGGCTATCCAGGAGGCGTATATCGTGGGGTCCACCGCGGGTATGAGCGCTGTCGGCGCCAGGCCGATCATAGAGATCCAATTTGCAGATTATATCTATCCGGGATTTAACCAGCTGGTCACCGAGCTCTCGAAATCCTGCTATCTCAGCCTGGGTAAATTTCCGGTGCAGACGGTGATCCGTATTCCCATAGGCGCCTACGGCGGTGGCGGCCCGTATCACAGCGGGAGTATCGAGACGACGCTGCTGTCTATAAAGGGCATCAAAGTGGCCTATCCCTCCAATGCCGCGGATACCAAGGGGCTGATGAAGGCTGCGTTCCTCGACCCGAATCCGGTGATCATGCTCGAACACAAGGGACTCTATTGGAGTAAGGTCCCGGGCACCGAGGAAGCCAGGGCGATCGAGCCTTCCCGTGACTATGTGTTACCATTCGGCAAGGCCCGCGTGGTGCTGGCGGCCGACGAACGGCTTATCGCCTGCGGCGAGACCTGCTGCATCATCACCTATGGAATGGGCGTTTACTGGTCAAAGGCTGCGGCTGCCGGCTTCCCGGGGCAGGTCGAGATCATCGATCTGCGGACCCTTTTCCCCCTGGATGAAGATCTGGTCTACACTACCGTCCGCCGGCATGGGAAATGTCTTGTGCTTACGGAAGAACAGCAGACAAATTCCTTTGCCGAGGCGCTGGCGTGGCGGATCTCGCGGAACTGCTTTACATCGCTCGATGCTCCGGTGGAAGTGGTGGGCGCACTCGATCTGCCCGCCGTTCCGATGAATGCTGGACTGGAAAGCGCGATGCTGCCCAACCCGGCCAAGGTCGCGGATGTGCTCAGATCGTTGCTGAAAGGTTAATATTTCGTCAGCTCGGGCTGGATCTGATCGATATAAGCCAGAATACCTCCTTTGAGGTTATATAGATTGGTAAATCCGAACTTCTCTTCCAGCTCCCGGATCGCCTTGGCGCTGCGGCCACCGACCTTGCAATGTACTACCACCTTTCTGTCCCGGGCGATGTCATCGGCATGCTCACTCACACCTGCGAGCGGAAACAATTCACCGCCGATGTTTACGATGTCGTATTCATGCGGCTCGCGGACATCGATCAGCTGGTAAGGCTCTCCCTGGACCTGCCAGTCATACAGCTCTTTGGCAGTGACCTCTTTTAACGGCTTTTCTTCTACTGCCCGCATTCCGCAGAACTGCTCATAGTCGATGAGCGAGGTAATGGTAGGGTTCTTACCGTTCAAGGGATTGTCCTCTCTCGGTTTTATATTGAAGGTGCGGCTCTCGAAATTCAGCGCGTCGAAGATGTAGAAACGGCCTGCAAGTGTTTCACCCACGCCCGTGATCACCTTGATGACTTCGAGGGCCTGCAGGCTGCCGATGATACCCGGCAGAACCCCCAGAACGCCGCCTTCGGCGCAGCTCGGCACCAGACCGGGAGGGGGAGGGGTGGGATAGAGATCGCGGTAATTGGGTCCTAAAACGCCATTGGGCCCGCGATAGTTGAAAACGGATACCTGCCCCTCGAACTGGAAGATGCTCGCATAGACATTCGGTTTACCCAGCAATACCGAGGCGTCGTTCACTAGGTAGCGCGTGGGGAAATTATCCGTACCATCGGCGATGACATCATAGTCGCGCAGGATGTCCAGGGCGTTCGAGGAGTTCAGATGGGTATTGTACAAGTGGATGCGGATATGGGGGTTCAAGGCCTGCAGCCTTTTTTTGGCGGCTTCCACCTTTGGCGTTCCGACGGACTCGACGCCGAAAAGCACCTGCCGTTGGAGATTGCTGTCGTCGACGACGTCAAAATCCACGATACCTATAGTGCCGACACCCGCGGCCGCCAGATATAGGAGGGCGGGGCTGCCGAGTCCACCGGAGCCGATGATGAGCACTTTGGCCTTTTTTAATTTCTGCTGTGCTTCCATGCCGAAACCGGGGATGATGATATGCCGGTTATAACGGGCTAATTCTTCTTTGGTAAAAACTACGTCGTCGGTGCTGCCGCCGGCGATAGCGGGCACGATACTGACCACTGCGCCTTCCTGTATTGCCGTTCTCTCCTGTTGCAGATCCCGGATATCGTCGTTACCGACAAAGATGTTCACATAACTGCGGATCTTGCCGTGCTCATCCAGCAGGTGCTTCTTCAGATCGGGAAAATTGACCGTGAGCTCCTGAAATGCTTCCTGGATGGTGCCGGGTTTGACCTGTAACCGAGCCGTATTATTGGTGAATTTCCGCAAAGGAGTGGGAATAATGACCGTTGCCATGAGATGTATTGTTTTAATTGTATTGATAATCGGTGATTGCTTCTTCTTCGAACTGTTGTTGTTCATCGAGCAGCCAGGACCGGAATTCTATGGTATCCTTGTCCATGACGCTGATGATGACATAAGAGAAATAAGGTTGTGCGGCCTTCCTGTCATGTTCACTGGGGATCGCCGGATGTTTGGGATGCGAGTGATAGATGCCGAGCAGCGTCCAGTCATGTTCCAGGGCATGCGCTTCGGCCGCCATATAGTCCTGCGGTGAGATCTCGAAACGCCGGGTCTTGTCGCCTTCTTTGGCGTTGTCTACGACCAGGATGTCGATGACGTGCCGGCTGCCGTCGTGTTCTTCCCTGCCGAACAGGAACCCGCAGCATTCATCGGGAAAGGTATTCAGTGCGTCGTCGATCAAAAGTTGTCTGATCCGGGAATCGATGATGATCATGCTATTAATTTTTGGATGATTTCACTGTATTTATCTGCATTATCGGGTAATACCGTCACGAGGACGCCGTGTTGCAAATTTTGCGCAACCCGTATAGCGCCAGCCAGGTTCGCCGCTGCCGAAGGGCTGAGCAACAAGCCTTCTTCTGCATAAGCGCGGCGGATCATGGCATAGGCTTCGTCCGTACCGATCTCAATATTCATATCGGCGACGGAGGCGTCATAGATCTCGGGAACCATGGCCGTCTCCAGGTGTTTCCAACCCTCCAGTCCATGCAAGGCCGCATCGGGCTGGAGCGAGATCAGCTGGATGTCAGGTTTCAGCTCCCGCAGCCGGCGTCCAGTTCCCACAAAAGTGCCGGTAGTGCCAAGCCCCGCTACAAAATGTGTAATGCCGGGCACTGCATGGAAGATCTCCAGGGCCGTCGTATGATAATGCGCCTTCCAATTATTCTCATTTTTATATTGGTCCGCATAGAAATACCTGCCCGGATTTTCCAAAGCCAGGGTCCTGGCTATCTGCTGTGCGCCATCCGTCCCCTCGAGCCGCGAGGTAAGGATCAGCTCCACACCCAGGTCCTGTAATATTTCCTTCCTTTCCCGGGATGCGTTTTCAGGCAGGCATAAAGCTACCGGGATCCCCAGCCTTTTTGCAATATGAGCATACGCAATCCCGGTGTTTCCGCTCGTGGCATCGAGCAAGGTCTTTTCCCGGGTCAGCCGGCCTTCTTCTATGGCCCTACGGATTATGGAATAACCGGCGCGCGCCTTGACGCTACCCGAGAGCTGCATCCATTCTTTTTTGGCGTAGATCTGCACACGGGAATTATGGGAAAGGCCGGTGACATGGTGGAGTGGCGTATGACCTATCTCCTTTTCGAGGGCCCGCACGGCGGTCACCAGGGCAGGATCGGCGGCAACTAAGGTCGTTGTTGACATAATTTTAATGGTTAGACATAAAAAAAGCCCCACTGAAGGTGGAGCTTTGTATATAATCATTAACTGATCTCAGCTTATAAGAGGTTATCCTCCACCATAATAACCGCGGCGTGCCGACAACAGCAACAACAACAAGCCTCCGCCTCGAACCTCGTTTCGGGTTCGGCGCAGAATGTCAGCCTATGTTTAAATGCCTTGGTCATTATAGTAATGATGAAAACCGGAACAAAAGTAAGGTAATCTTATGGTAATTCCTAATTTTGCATTCGCCGCCGCAAGGCGGCGGTCAAGAACAAGGCCACCCGCGGGTGGCCACAAACTATTTCGCATGGACAACTCCGCCATCAACGGCAAAAAGATCGCCGCCGGCAAGGCCATAGAATATATTCGCAGCGGGATGACCCTTGGACTCGGTACCGGTTCTACGGCATATTGGGCCATCCGCGGTATCGGCGATATGGTAAAGAACGGGCTTTCTGTTCGGGCGATCGCTACTTCTATCCAGTCCGAAGAGCTGGCCCGCGAGCTGAATATTCCGCTTCTGCCCTTTTCGGAGATCGACCATCTCGATATTACCATCGATGGCGCGGACGAGGTCGACCCGCAGTTCAACCTCATCAAAGGCGGTGGCGGCGCATTACTACGGGAAAAGATAGTGGCTTCGGCAACGCGCCTGTATATTATTATCGTAGACGAGAGCAAACTGGTGGGACAGCTTGGACGATTCCCCCTGCCCGTGGAGGTAGCACCCTTTGGCTGGGAACTGACCCAGCGCCGGCTTGCCGAACTGGGTTGTACGCTCCGCAGACGCATGGCCGGCGATCAGCCATTTTTGACGGATAACCAGCATTATATCCTCGACTGTTCGTTTGGCGCCATACCCGATCCGGCAGGCTTGCATCGCCGGGTCAGCGATATCACCGGCGTCATGGAGGACGGCTTCTTTATCGATATGGCGAGTATCGTCATCGCGGGATCACCCAATGGAGATGCCCGGGTACTGACGAAGGCGCAATGATGTTTTAAATAATTCTTAAGTTTTCCTAATTTCAGTGCTCAATCTGTTCAGTTGAACGAGAAGACCGCCGAAATACGCACACTGTGGTTAAGGGTCTGCCAGCAAAGTGATTCAAAGGCTTTTGAATTGCTCTTCCCGATATGTTATTCGCGATTGATGAATTTTTGCCTCATGTATCTTCGCTGGAAAGAACCCGCGGAGAAAGTGGTGTCCGATGTCTTTGTCAAATGCTGGCTCAACCGGGAAAGGAGACTATCTTTGAGCCATTCCTCAAAGTGAATTGCTCCTTAATAAGGCATTGAATCAAAATCCCAATTGGTAATGTACAAGACCTCTTTTTCCATCGCCCTGTTCCTTCTTTGTATAAGATTGTCCGCGCAACCATACGTGCCTATACTGCCATCGGATAAGGAGCCGGATATCATCCGTAAGGCGGCGGGGGTTGTACCGGCGCCGAGACAGCTGCGCTGGCAACAGCTGGAACTGACTGCGTTCTTCCACTTCGGCATCAATACATTTACAAACAGGGAGTGGGGTGATGGAAAAGAGGATATCTCGATCTTCAACCCCGCAAAGCTCGACGCCCGTCAGTGGGTTCGCGTAGCCAGGGAGGCCGGGATCAAACAGATCATCCTGACGGCTAAACACCACGATGGATTCTGTCTCTGGCCCAGTAAGTATACCGATCACACGATCGCGCACACGCCGTATAAGAACGGTCATGGCGATATCGTCAGGGAAGTGGCCGATGCCTGCAAAGAATATGGGATGGGATTCGGCGTATATCTTAGCCCCTGGGACCGGAACTCCGCCGCCTACGGCGATTCGGCACGGTATAACGAGCTGTTCCTCCACTGGCTCACCGAGTTGCTTACCAACTATGGCCGGGTAGACGAGGTCTGGTTCGACGGCGCCAATGGGGAAGGCCCCAACGGCAAAAAACAGGTCTATGCCTTTCAGGCCTGGTATCATCTGATCCGTAAGCTGCAGCCACAAGCCGTCATTGCCATCATGGGCCCCGATGTCCGGTGGGTCGGCACGGAAAGCGGCGATGGCCGCACTACGGAATGGAGCGTGATGCCGGTGGACGCGAATACCAACGCCAATATCGCTGCCAATTCGCAGAAGGATGAGACCTTTGCCCCGCTGGGCAATCTGATGAACGATGATCTCGGAAGCCGCGACAAGCTCATGAAGGCCAGGGGGCTTATCTGGTACCCGGCGGAAACCGATGTCTCGATCCGCCCCGGTTGGTTCTATCATCCGGCGGACGACGCCAAAGTCAAGACTCCCGCCAGCCTCATGGACCTCTATTTCAGTTCGGTGGGCCGCAACAGCGTCCTGCTACTGAATATTCCGCCAAACAAGGAAGGGCTCATCAGCGAGGCCGATATCAGGAGCCTGCGGGGATGGAGAAAAGATCTAGACGCAACTTTTCGCACCAACCTCGCCTCGGGCGCGAGGATCAAAAGCCCCAACGGACGCGATGCCAAAATGATGCTGGATGGCAATAATGCCACCAACTGGACGACCACGGGCCACGATACCACCGCGACCATCGATTTTACACTCACCGGTCCGAAGACCTTCGACGTGGTGCTGTTGCAGGAAAATATCCGCGTGGGCCAACGAGCGGAGAAATGGGCGCTGGAATATAAGGCCGGTTCACAGTGGAAACCGATTACGGAAGGAACGACTATCGGCTACAAACGTCTGCTGCGGTTTCCGGCGGTGACCGCCTCGCAGGTACGCCTGCGTATCCTGTCCTCGCGGTTGAATCCGACGATCGCCGAATTCGGCTTGTATAAACTATCGGAGTAGTTCCGATGACACGGTATATTATCATAATGGCCGCGTAGCGCCGGCTCATGTCAGTGGCTATCGTCAACCTCATGGTGCCCGGGCAAAAAAAACTGGCGCCGCTATTGGTGCGTACGCATCTGATCGCGATATATCATTAACGTATGAGATATTTATTTTCGCTTTTACTGACCGCTTGTCTGGCTTCGCCTGCCTTT
>DASZOW010000586.1:0-2169 GCA_035550615.1 Puia sp. | reverse complement strand
ACCAATGCGCGTCTGCCGATAGTTACCGAGAGCACGGGGAATGCCGATAATTTCCAGGCTTCGGATTTCTGGCTGCGCAGCGGGGCATATCTGCGGCTCAAGGATGTGCAGCTGAGCTATGCGTTGCCGAAGAAATGGCTGAACCTGGCGAAGATCAGCAGGGTCTCGGTGTTCGTGAATGCGGAGAACTGGTTTACCTTCTCCAAATACAAGGATTTCGATCCGGAGTCGCTGCTGAATGCCAATACGCTGTATACCTATCCCATGCTGAAAACGGTCAGCGGCGGTATCAACGTCAATTTTTAAATGCTTAAATGAACTGAGATGAAAAATACATCGATCGTTATAGGGGTTGTTTGTTTGGGACTGCTGGCGGGCAGCTGTAATAAGAGCCTGCTGAATACCTCGCCCAAGGATCAATATGTCGAAAGTAATTTCTGGGAATCGCAAGCGGCTGCGCAGGCCGGGCTGGCGGCTTGTTATGGCGTCATGAACGGTTCGGGGCTTTGGGGCGGCGATGCTACGCCGCTTTTCGAAGAAGGCGCGTCGCCCAATGCTTATGACTACGACAATACGATGGGTTTCAACCTGATCGCGGAAGGGTTGCAGTCGGCCAGCAGCAGCGGTATCATCCCGGGCCGGTGGAAGGCTTGTTATACGGGGATCGGTCGCTGCAATACATTCCTAGTGAAAGTGGATGAGGTGACCATGGATGATGCGTTGAAGACACGGATGAAGGGAGAGGCTTATTTTCTCCGGGCGTTATATTATTTCACGTTGCAGAATTATTATGGCGCGGTGCCGCTTATCCTCGACCCGCCCGACCGGGCTACGCAGACGGACGTAAAGCGGACGGACAGGAAGGACGTGGTCGCAAAAGTACTTTCCGATCTCGATAGTGCGGCTGCTGCGCTCCCGCTGAAGTATTCGGGGGCGGATGTGGGCCGGGCGACGAAGGGTGCGGCGATGGCGTTGAAGGCAAGGGTATTGTTATGGGAGGCGAGCCCGTTGTTCGCGGGGAGCAATGATGCTGCCAAGTGGCAGGCTGCTGCCGACGCCGCACAGGCCGTGATGAACCTGAGCGGTACCGGCTATGGATTGTATGCCGACTATCGCGCTTTGTTCCTGCCGCAGAATGAGAACAACAAGGAGGTGATCTTCGATGTACAGTTTATTTACCCTGATCTTGGAAACTCCTTTGACCTCATCGACAAACAGTATAATACGAATGCGCCGTTGCTGGATATCGCGCAGGCGTATACGATGAAGAACGGGTTGCCGATCACCGATCCCGCGTCGGGGTATGATCCTGCGCATCCGTATGCGAACCGCGATCCGCGGTTGTACGAGACGATCGTCTATCCCGGGGATACCTTTATGACGGTGCCGGTGACGCCGACGCGTTTTGCGATCACGGGTTATGGTTTGAAGAAATACAGCATATATGACAAGGGTGCGCCGCCGGCGGGGAAGAGCGATCTGAAGGGCGGTCAGTCCGAGACGAACTATATTATCCTGCGTTATGCCGATGTGCTACTGATGTATGCCGAGGCCAAGAATGAGGCTTCCGGTCCTGACGCCACCGTCTATTCCGCGTTGAACAGCGTGCGGAGCCGGGCGGGATTGCCGGCTGTTGCGACGACGTTGACGCAGGATTCCTTACGGACGATCATCCGGCATGAGCGGCGGGTCGAGTTTGCCGGGGAGGGAGTCTATTACAACGATATTCGCCGGTGGAAGACGGCCGAGCAGGTGCTGGGGCAGTCGATCTACAAATATGACGGCAGCAAGATCGAGACGCGCAAGTTCGATGCGGCCAGAGATTATTGGTGGCCGATACCGCAGACCGAGCTCGATCTGAATCCGAATCTGACGCAAAACGATGGTTATTGATGCATAGTTTATCGATCGATCCGTGACCTGGAAAAAGAGCCGCCTTCGGGCGGCTCTTTTCGTGTGTGCCAGGGACGGCGGCAGATCGTTATAATTTATGCGTGTTGAAGCTGGGTGGAGAGCCAGGATGCGTAGTTGATCGTTCCGAGTCTTGCCTGGCCGGCGGGTACCAGGGATGTCCTGCCGATCTGGGCGCCGTAGTAGCGGCCGTGGTCGTTGGGAATGACTTCCCGGGCATCGTTGATGTCGTGGAGATAGCGGGTGATGATCTCCGTG
>DASZOW010000585.1:0-8444 GCA_035550615.1 Puia sp. | reverse complement strand
GAGATAGATCTCAGCCAGGCGGATTTCACCGGCATCATCCGCCTCGACGTCACCCAGATCATGGGCGGCACCAAGATCATCGTTCCCCCGCACTGGGAAGTTCGCAGCGAGGTCACCGCGGTCTTCGCCGGCTTTGAAGACAAACGCCAGCAACCCGCCACGATCAACCCCAACAAGGTCCTGATCATAGATGGAACATCCATCTTCGGCGGCATCGAACTGAAAAATTTTTGACCTCGCGCCCCCTCCCGGCAACGAAGCGGGCGCGCCAAAACACAATACATGAATTGGTATCTCAGCAAGATCATCTTCCGGATCATCTGCGGCCAGGGCCAACATACTCCGCAGTTTGATGAACAGCTCCGGCTCATCGCCGCCAGGGACGAGAACGAAGCCTTCGAAAAAGCCCTCGCCATCGGCAGACAAGAGCAGGACGACTTCTACAACCACGACCAACAGCTCGTCCAGTGGAAATTCATCAACGTCTCCGAACTCTATCGCCTCAGCGGCCTGCTCGACGGCGCCGAGATGTACAGCCGCATCCAGGAGACCGACGATCCCGATGCCTATATCGACCTCGCCAACCGCCGGGCCGACCATATCCGCATCAACAGCACACATAAAATGCTAAACCTCCTCTGAGTGGCGCGTTCCCCCCTTTCTACCGGTAAATTCCTCCTTATCTTCATCACTTGGTGGGCCATCTGGACCTTCATGCAATGCTCGCTGCTCATCAGCTTCGGGCTCCGCGCCACCATCGCCCTCACCGACAGCGTCGTCTCCAACGGCCTCATCGCCCTCAGCTGCGGCTTCCTCAGCAACAACATGCAGTATTATCTACCCAAAAAGGAACGGTATTGGTATATCCTCTTCATAAGCCTCGCCCTCAGCGGCATCATCTTACTGCTGTGCAAGGCGATCCTCGTCCCCTTTGTCACCACCCTCACTGACGGCGCCACCTACCCGCAGTTCTTCAGCCGCAGCTGGCCCGTCCGTTTCGACCTCGTCTTCCTCCAGGTAGGCTGCATGTCGATCCTCAGCGTACTGTGGTACAGCACGGAAGAAGAACAGGAGAACCAAAAGCGCCGCAACGATGCGGAACGTCTCGCCAAAGAAGCCGAACTCTTCAAGCTCCGGCAACAGCTGGCCCCGCACTTTCTCTTCAATAGCCTCAACTCGATCAGCGCCCTCATCGGCAGCCGGCCGGAACAAGCCCGGAAAATGATCCAACAGCTCTCCGACTTCCTCCGGGGGAATCTGAAAAAGGAAGAACAACAATGGGTCCCCCTCTCCGAAGAGCTGCAATACCTCGAGCTGTATCTCGATATAGAAAAGGTCCGTTTCGGCCATCGCCTCAGCACGACCATCACCTGCCAGGACGACTGCATGGGCATGAAGCTGCCGCCGATGCTGCTCCAACCCATCGTAGAGAACGCCATAAAATTCGGACTCTACGACACCACCGATGCCGTGACCATCACCATCAGCGCGGTCCTGGAAAATAATTATGTGCGGATCGAAGTCGTAAATCCGTTCGACCCCGAGACGTCTCGACCGAAAAAAGGCACGGGCTTCGGCCTCACCTCGATCCAGCGCCGGCTCTATCTGCTTTTTGCCCGCCCCGACCTCCTCGAGACGCGCGTCGACAACAACATGTTCACCACCATCGTCAGAATTCCACAACAAGTATAGCCATGAACACGAATGCCACGATCAAAGCCATCATCATCGACGACGAACCCCTCGCCAGGAGCATCGTACAGGAGTACCTGCAGGCCTGGCCCCAGATCACCGTCCTACAGGAATGTAGCGATGGGTTCGAAGGCATCAAAGCCATACAGTCCCTTCACCCCGACCTCATCTTCCTCGATATCCAGATGCCCAAGATCAACGGCTTCGAAATGCTCGAGCTCGTCGAACAGCCGCCCGCCGTCATCTTCACGACCGCATTCGATGAGTATGCCATCAAGGCCTTCGAAAGCCACGCCGTCGACTACCTGCTGAAACCCTTTAGTAAGGAGAGGTTCGACAAAGCCATCCGGAAATGGCTCGACACCCACGCCGCCCAGACCGCCGCAGCCACAGCCGCCGGCGCCGCCGGAAACCCAGGAACCGCAGCCCCCACGGGCGCCCCAGGAACCGCATCGACCTTCGGTGCCGCCCCCGGATCTCCATCTACTCCGGGAGCCTCAGCAACCACCGGCCCCGATATCCCCCGAACTTCGCCCGCCCCCGGCACCCCCGGAACCTCGTCCGCCCCCGGCGCCTCCCCAACCGCCCCCGGAAACCCAGGAACCGCCGCATTCGCCGGCTCCCCGTCCCCCGGACGACCCAACGTCCCCGACGAGCTCCTCGAAACCGCTGCCCTGTCGCCCACCCAGCAACAGCGCATCGTCGTCAAGACCGGCGGCAAGATCAAGATCATCCCGATCGAAGACATCCATTATCTCGAAGCCGCCGACGACTACGTCAAGATCCACACCCATAACGGCGCATTCCTCAAGAACAGGACCATGAGCTGGTTCGAACGCTCACTCGACCCCACCCAGTTCGTCCGCACCCACCGGTCCTACATCCTCAACGTCCAACAGGTCACCCGCATCGACCCGTACGAAAAAGACAGCCACCTCTGTATCCTCCAGTCCGGCGCCCAGGTCCCCGTCAGCAAAGCCGGTTACGTCAAGCTCAAAACAGTCCTGGGGTTGTAGCAATGCCCGCCTGAAGCCCGTCGTGGCCGCCAAATCCCTACCTTTGGCCAAACCACCAACATGCACTATGGGATCATTGCGATCGGCTCGCGCGGCGACGTCCAGCCTTTTCTCGGATTGGCCCTGGGATTGCTGGATCGCGGCCATAGCGCCACGGTGATGGCCCATGAAAACTTCAAAAGATTTGTGGAAGGTTATGGCCTCGGGTTCCATCCCCTGCCCGGCAACATCGAAGAAATGCTGCATACCGACGAAGGCCGCAAAGTGCTGGAATCCGGAAGCATCATCACCTTTATGCGCTTCGTGCGCAGGAACGTCGCGGCCAACCAGACACAGGTCAACGAAGCGCTGGTCGCCGGCTGCAAAAACGCCGACGTGCTGGTCACGAGCCTGCTCGGCATGATCTGGGTCGACGCCATCGCAGAAAGCTCCGGTAAACCGTGGGCCACCATCCAGCTCAGCTTCCCCTCCACGCGCACCGGCGAGTTCCCCTTTCCGCTGCTCGATTTTTTCGATTTTCCCCTCTACAACCGCTTTACCTATCGGCTGTTCGAATACCTGTATTCCAAAGATTATAAAAAACAGCTCAACCAGTTTCGCCATTCCCTCGGCCTGCCCGCCGTCCAAGGATCGATCCTCAAAAAGATCGCTGCCGAAAAAAGTCCCAATCTCTATGCCCTGAGCCCCGCTCTTTTACCTCGCCCCACGGACTGGGATAAACGCAGCCAGCTCACCGGGTTCATTTACCTGCCCGCGGCCCGGCGTAAAGAAAATCCAATGGACCATGTCCCCGAGACGCTGATCCGCTGGCTCGAGGCCGGCGAAAAACCCATCTACATCGGTTTCGGGAGCATCCCCGTTCCCGACCCCGCGCGGTTTGTCCACACCCTGACGCAGCTGCTCGAAGAAACCAGCTACCGTATCCTGTTCTGCCAGGGCTGGTCCCGGCTCGACGGCCTGCCCGAAAACCCACGGCTTTTTACCATCGCTTCGGGTGACCACGACTTCCTTTTTCCACGTTGCCGCGCGGCCATCATCCACGGCGGCATCGGCACATTGGCGGCCGGCCTCCGGGCCCGGATCCCGCTTGTCATCGCCTCGATCGTCGCCGACCAACCCTGGTGGGGAAAGCTCATAGCGCGGCGAGGACTCGGAGCCTTCCTGCCTTTCCACCGGTGGACCACGGAGCGCCTCATAGCCGCCATCCGCGTCACGGAAACCCCGGCCATCCAATGCCAGGTCATCAGGATCGGCGACCAGATCAACCGCGAAGATGGATTACACCAAACCATAGCCGCCCTCGAAATGTATTTCATGACGACGACCCCAAAAGCGCCAGCCGATGTTTAGGGTGGGATGGGACCAGCCGATGTTCCCTGATGGAGCAGCCGTTGTGTCACTCACTTCATCGGCAGTGCTTCCCTCATCCCTTCAAAGCTCCTGTGATACCGCGCTAAACCGCCCAGCCGGCCCTTTAAGACCGTGGGCCCAGACCTACCCCAAGGATTCCGGCTCCATTTTCTCGCCAATGATATGTTCAAGAAAAAACAACCGCTGTTCCTTAGTCAGCTCATAAACCGCATTCTTATTCTTATTGGTAACATACTGTTCGAACGCATCGATGTAAAGCCGGGATATTTCCAATTCCGGAACGTCACTCATGGTATGTACAACCGCCTCCCGTAAATTAGCCAACCCCTCTTTGTTTAAACCGTGCAAATTATTCGATAAAATATTATTGACCCACTCCATGATCACTGGCTTTAGCCGATCGCGATGCCTCGTAATATCTGCGCGCAAAAGCGGGAAAAATTCCTTAAAGAAATATAGATTGCTGAATGTCGCATATCCTTCCCACACTGTTATTCTCTTATCAGCTGGCAACTTGCCGAATCTTTGCTTGAGAATCTTTATATCGGACATATCCCTATTATAAATCGAATATGTAAAAGAAATCGCCCATCCCCAACGAAATACTAGCTCCACTTCGTCTACTTCGCGTGTAGCGGCTAATTGAAAATTCTCAAAGGCATCTATAGCCAGTTGCCTATCGGATGTCAGCATAGAACAATATATCTGCGCGGTCGCCAGCTCAATATAACTGTCGCCGTCCTGATCATCCAACGATATCGCTGTTTTCAACTTTTCTATGCCTGCCCGGTATAACGATTCGTTACGCTGATAAGTGGCCTTCCGACATAACGCTATACCCCAGTTTGAATAAAAAAAGGCATCATCCGCTCCGCTTTTTGCAGCTTTCTCGAATTTATCCAAACTTTCTCTAAGCAATTTTTTATTATCTCTTTCAATTGCCAATTCCAACAGTGCATATCCCCACATACCGTATATTCTTAGTCGGTGCAGAAATTCCGCCGAGATATTAGGAAAAATCTTAGCAATCTTATCGAATTCGCGCTTTTGACCATGCAAATAAATTAAGAGAAACCCATACGTATCGTCACTTAGCCCTTGCCTTTTGGCCTCGAGCAATTCATATGCTTTGTCCATTTGACTTTGCATCACCAACGCGCGGACTTGACTAAAAATATGAACCCATTCAACATCAGATTTCTTTAAAGACAACGCCCGATCAATAGCCTCTATCTCATATCGAAAATTCCTTTTTTCTAAGGAATCACGGCATTTCTTCAGGAGATCCAGATACTTCAATTTCTTATCCTCGAGTTCCTCTCTATCATAATAAAGTGCCAGGAAATCAACGAACAACGCCGTGATTCCCTCCTTATGCTCCCCGATCTCTATGCTGATGCGCAACAAGGGCTCATTGATGTCGTATAGCTTATTCCTTTTATCCAGTTGATCCGGAATCACCTCGATCAATCTCTTTCTAGCCAGCTCACTCAATTGCTTGCTTAAGGACTTTTGGTCGATAAAACAATTCTTTGCAATGACCGTCCCCTGCTGAGGTTTCCTCGCTAACGCAATATAGCGTAGTATCTTTTGCTGCTGCGGCGGCAGGTATCGGATATATGTCTCATAATACGGTTTGAGATCGTTGATGGTTTTGATAAAATGATTGGACAGCCTGGCCAATAAATCACTCTTTAAAAACTCATAGAAGGTGACCAACAACCTATGGTTACCCTTCACAAGCTCGTGTATCGCCTTGACCTGTGCCCTGCCCTTATGTCGAAGATGCTCAACGATATCCGATCGGTCATCCAATTGTGCAAGCCGGATCAGAAAGCGTTCGGAATCTTCAAACGACAAAGGCTTGAGGTAATACAACTGGAAGAATCCGTAAAATGGACGATCCTCGCTTTCAAAATCAGCACTGATCGACTGACTCGTCGCCATTATGCTGATGCGGGAATTCTCATAAAGCCAGGTCCTCAACCTCCCTTGCTCCTGGCGGCCCATACTTTCGAGGACATCGCCAAAATTTTCAGCCAGGATCAACAACGGTCGATCTGCTATATAATCCCGGATAACCTTCTCGATAAAACCGGTTTGCGCAGCATTCGCCGTGTCCTGTAATTCTTGCAGCTTCGCTTGCAGTAATTCCGCATCGTTTTCATTCCATCGGATAAATGCATTGAGAACCCTCGTCAAAAAATCAAAATAGCTGGCAATGCCATATTCATCCTCGGAAAAATAGGCAACGATTAACTGGCTCTTTTTTATAAAGGGCTGGCTCCGGTCATATAAAACGCGTAATAGATGCGTCTTGCCCATGCCGCGCTGTCCAATCACCAACGTCTGTTGATTGTTTCCATGCTTAACAATTCCTTCGATCGATTTAAACAAATGCTCGACATTCTTATCCCTCCCGATCAATAATTGCTCGAGGATCTTCGGGTCTACGCTTTTAGTACCAAAGGACAAAACGGTTCCTATGCCCTGTTGATCTGCCACCATTCTTTGAATATTTGGTACTTAAATGAATACATTCTCTTCCCTCCATCGATCCCCCTCTTCAGATAATGGTCACTCAACAATATATATAAGGTCTCATTCAGCGACTCTCTGCTCTCGATATCCACCTGGTGATGGACAGATTCTTCGCTGATCGGACCATCCTGGCCCGATAGAAAATTTAGCACCTTGACCATTTCAATTTTCTGTTGCGGGGAATAATATATCTCCAACCTGTCGATCAATTGCTTAAATACCTTGTGATGCTTGGGATCATTGAGAACCAGATGGTAGGCCGCTTTAAGATTTTTTGCTGTAACCTTATAATCGAATTCTGTTTGAATTAGGTTAAACAATAATGCAATATAAAATGGAAGCCCATTGCTTAGTTGATAGATCTGCTTCAGGCAAGTTGATTTTTCCCTTGCTCCTGCTTTGAAGCCGGATAAAAAGAAACATTCGCAAAGGAAATTAGCTTCCTTCTCAGAAAATGGTTTCAGGTCGAACTCCTCCATTTCGTTCGTGGGTTCGCCCGTATATTTGAAGGTATTCCTAAAGGTATTCAGGACCACTTTAATTCCGATCGACCCGCAATAGATAAATCTGATGCCCTTGGTCTCCAACGCCTGACGCCTTTCCCGCAGCATATCCAGGAATTCTATCGCTTCCTCGTGCTTGCCTTCCTTGTACCATTCCCATAGCATGATGGGAAGCTCATCGAAAATCAAAATAAGCTTACCTCCGGCTTTCTGTTGAGCCGAGGCAATATCTTCCAGTGTTGCATTGAAGATCTCTTTCCAGGACTTTTTATATTCAGGCAGGTTCAGGCTGAACTTCGCGCCGCCGACATCTATCTCTGGGGTCGACACTAAACTTCTGATAAATTGATAGGTCCTGCTGAACTCGATCTTATACCACGCCTTGAAGTCCTTAAGCCCATTGATAAGTGTATCGATGACTTCCCCGAAATTCTGCTTACCCTGAAAGGAAAAGTATTGAGCCCGGAAGTCTTCCTGCTCAAATTCTTTCGGCAGGGTCTTAGTGTTGCACAAATGGGCCAGTTTTTGAACAAGCAGGGTCTTACCCATCCGCCGCATTTCCTCTACGGAAACGCTTTGCGAGCGTAACAGCCGTAATAATTTGATGATCTCGGCATCCCGACCGATGATCTGTTCTACCGGGATCTTGCCCAACGTGGGCAACAGGGGAAAAGGCTTGTCCATAAAACCCAATCTTTCCACCAATGTACGACATTTTTATCGTACGATAAATTTATCTTCCCTCCCCCGCCTTACTGCCCCATCCACACCGCCCCGCCGATACTATCCCGGCTGGCGCCCGTCACCGACGCCAACACATTATTTTCCTCCCGCCAGCGAAGTACCCCGATCAGCGCCATGATCAACGCCTCTTTATAGTTCACGAGGCGCTCATCCGGCACCACCGCCTCCAACCCGAGCCTGCTCCTCAGCCGCTCCACCAAAAATGTATTATGCGCCCCGCCGCCAGTCGCCAGCATCCGCGTCCCGCCACCCAGCGCCTCCACGGCCCTCGCGACCTGCAACGCGATATGCTCCACATACGTCCGCAACCCATCCGCAGTAGAAAGTCCACGCTCCGTCATGGCCTGCCGGACCAGCGGATAGACGACCTCCGTCCCAAACTCATTGGCCAGCGATTTCGGATACGGCATCGTATAGTATGGCAAGGAATTGAGTTGTTGCAACAACGCATAATCGACCTTCCCCCTTGCCGCCAGCGCTCCGCCATCATCATACGCCATCCGCTCGAGCTCCGCCAGGGCGTTCAACACCCGGTTCGCCGGACAGACGTCGAAGGCCAGAAATCCACCGCCTCCTG
>DASZOW010000584.1:0-6716 GCA_035550615.1 Puia sp. | reverse complement strand
TGGGTGGCTATCTCTTCGATGCCGTTGATGGCTTCGGAGAAGAACTCTTCTTTGAGGTTGGGGAGGACGACGCCGATGGTGAAGGTCTTGCGTTGTTTGAAGAAGATGGCCGCCTGATTCGGTTGATAGTCGAGTTCCTGGGCAAGTTCCTTGACCCTTGTCTTTGTCCGCAGGCCGATGCCCGGGTGGTCGTGGAGGGCGCGGGAAACGGTGGATACGGAGACGTTGAGCCGTTTGGCGATCTCCTTAATGGTGGGAGAGCTTGATTTCATGGAATCAAAAATAGCGTATAACGGCAAAAAACGGCCTATATTATGGGATGGCGATCATAATAGGGATGCCCTGGCCGGTAGCGTCGATGACTGTGACTTCCGGAAAGGCGAAAGTCCATGGATTGGGGGTGTATGTCGCGGGGAATACGAGCCAGGCTTTTACGAGATTGACATTGGCGGTAGCGTTTGTTTGTCCTGTGGCGGCGTCGACATAGACGAGCTGGGCGAAGAGACAGGAATCCTGGTAGGGGGCAGTGGGATGATAGGGTTGGCTGTTTGCAACGCCGCCCACGATGGTACATTTTTTATAGTTATTCAGGAAGGCGTGTCGGAGGGATTCGAGGCTTTGACGGGTGGATGTGTCCTTATCAGGAGGGGCGCCGGTGAAGGCGCCTATGGCGGGTCCCATGAATACGCCGGTGCTGTCGAAGGTGAAATATTCCGTGTAGCCGGCGGCGAGCAGGCCGTTGATGAACCTGCGGGCGGCTATCTGCATATTCAGACCCGTATAGGCCGGGCTTACCGTGGTGTATGTAGAAAGAGAGAGGAATTGGAGACCGGAGGTCGATAAGTGGTTTTTGCTGAAGAGGTTATTGACAGAGTCCAGCTGGCTGGAGGAGATCACGGAGGTTGTCGACGGGGTATATCTGGAGATGCAGTCGTTGCCCGGGGAAGCCGAATGCCGGGAGCAGGAGAGCATTTCGGCCAGGATGAGGAAGGCCAGCAGTCCGCCGCGTAAGCCTTTTTTCATGTTTAAGGATTTGTGGGGTTTGACAAGGGAATGAGGGTTAACGTTGCATAGCGTAAATTCGGGTTATGGATAAGGATATCAAGATCACGAGGTCGGAGACGTTGTCCGGCGGCAAATACAATCTGCGGAAGATCGTCTTCGATCATACGAACAACAAGGGATTGCGCACGTCGCAGACGAGAATCGTTTTTGACCGCGGCAATGGGGCGGCGGTCCTGCTTTACAACAAGCAGGCGGGGACGGTGATCCTGACGCGGCAGTTCCGTTTGCCGAGCTATTTAAGCGGGAATGCGACGGGAATGCTGATCGAGGTCGCTGCAGGCGAGCTGGACGATGATGCGCCTGAGGCGGCGATACGGCGGGAGGCGGAGGAGGAGACAGGTTTCCGGGTGGCAGAGGTGACCAAGGTGTTCGAGGCGTATATGTCCCCGGGGGCTACGACGGAGATCCTCTATTTCTTTATTGCGGAATATTCGGCGGCGATGAAAATAGGGGAAGGGGGTGGATTGGAGGCGGAGCAGGAGGATATCGAGGTGGTGGAGATGCGGTTCGAGGATGCTTTAGCGATGGTGGGCACGGGGGAGATCAAGGATGCGAAGACAATGATGTTGCTGCTATATGTGCGGGCGGAGGGGTTGTTATAATTTTTGCCTATATTTAGCGAAAGCCTGCCTGCATGAGAAAATCCTTTTTACTGCTTGTTCTCTTTTTCCTAACGGTTATGGTAGAGGCTCAGCCGATGACCTCGACGGAGATCGATACGTTGGTGCAGCGGACGTTAAGGGCCTTCGATGTGCCGGGTATCGCGGTTTGTGTGATCAAGGATGGGAAGGTGGTGCATTCCCGGGGTTATGGCGTCAGGTCGCTGGACACGCGGCAGCCGGTGGATGAAAATACACTTTTTGGCATTGCCTCCAATAGTAAGGCCTTTACGACGGCGGCATTGGGCATGCTAGTCGATGAAGGCAAGCTGAGCTGGGATGACAAGGTCAGGAAATATATCCCCGAGTTCAAGCTGTTCGATCCTTATGTGACCGAAGAGTTCACGATCCGCGATCTGCTATGCCATCGTAGCGGCATGGGGCTTGGAGCGGGCGACCTGATGTTTTTTCCCGACAGCAGTGACTTTACGATCCACGATATTCTGCACAATCTGCAATTTCTGAAGCCGGTGACCAGTTTCCGGAGCACTTATGCTTATGACAACAATCTTTATATCGTAGCTGGAGAGGTGGTAGCGCGGGTGAGCGGGATGAGTTGGGAAGATTTTATAGAAAAGCGCATCATGGCGCCGCTGGGGATGACGCATAGTGCGGCGAGCTTCGACCGGCTGCGGGACAGCAGTGATGTTATCGACGGGCATGCGCCTGTGGATGGTAAGGTGCGGGTGATCGCGCGAAGCAGGAGTAAGGTGGATCATGCGGCGGGCGGCATCTATTCGTGTATCTCGGATCTCAGCAAATGGGTGCTGCTTCATCTGGACGGCGGGAAATATGGTCCCGACAGCGCGAGGCTTTTCTCCGAGGCCGTATGGCGCGAGCGGTGGGCGCCGCAGACCATCATCGACGTTCCCGGGCCCGGCACCTATAATACCCATTTTGCCGCATATGCGTTGGGATTTGTGGTCAATGACGTGCATGGATACATGCAGGTGAGCCATACCGGCGGGCTCGAGGGGATGGTGACGCAGATCACGATGATCCCCGAATTGCGGCTAGGCATTATCGTATTAACCAATCAACAGGAGGGGCTGGCGTTCCAGAGCATCACCAATCAGATCAAAGATGCGTATTTCGGCATCAAGGGCACGGATAGGGTGAGCCAGTATGCGGCTATTCGCCGGCGGCAACTGGCCGGCGCGAGGCATATTACCGATTCCATCTGGAAGGAGGTGGCTGCTTTCGGGGCGCAGCGGGCCGATATGAGGCCATACTTGGGTACGTATCGCGATCCCTGGCTGGGAGAGGTGGTCATCTCGGTGAAGAATGGCAAGCCGTGGTTTGACAGCAAGCGATCACCCAAGCTCACGGGGGAGATGCTGCCTTACAGGGGGAATTCGTTTATCGTGAAGTGGAAGGACAGGAGCATGGATGCGGATGCTTATGTGATCTTCCGTTTGGATGAACGGGGGATCGCCGATAGGATCAGGATGAAGGCTGTTTCGCCGCTGACCGATTTCAGCTATGATTTCCAGGATCTGGATTTTCACAGGGAGTAGCGGGGCGAAGAGATTGCGATTTTCACAGACAAAAATAAATACTATGGCGAGATTTTTTTTCGGGCTGCTGGCGGTGGCCCTGACGGGGAGTATGCGGGCCGGGGCTCAGCCTTATCTGAAGCTGCATGAGAAGGCTATCGTCGTGGACACGCACAATGACGTGCTGAGCGAGGCTACGTTGAAGGGGCTGGATATCGGGACCGATCTGACAGGGAAGGCGATGACCGATCTGGCGCGGTTCAGGAAAGGCGGGGTGGATGTGCAGGTGTTTTCCATTTTTTGTAATGACCAGTTCGGGGTGGGCAGCGCGTTCCGGCAGGCCAACCGGGAGATCGACAGCCTGTATTCCATAGCCGCGCGGAATCCCGACAAGATGCAGATCGTGACCAGTTCGGCCGGGATCGAGCAGGCCGTGAAGCATCATAAGCTGGCTGCCATGCTGGGCGTTGAAGGGGGACATATGATCGAGGACAATATGGATTACCTGGACAGCCTTTATAAACGAGGCGTACGGTATATGACGCTGACCTGGAATAACAGCACGTCGTGGGCGACTTCCGCTTTTGATGAGTCGAGGCATGCGTTTACGGTAACGCCATACGGGTTGACGGAGAAGGGGAAGGAGATCGTCCGGCGGATGAACGAGCTGGGGATGCTGGTGGATCTGAGCCATGTGGGTGAGAAGACCTTTTGGGATGCCATTCATACGGTGAATAAGCCGGTGATCTGCAGTCACAGCAGTGTATATGCGTTATGTCCGGTGTTCCGAAATCTCAAGGATGATCAGATCAGGGCGATCGGCGCCAATGGTGGGGTCATCCAGGTCAATTTCTATTCCGGTTTCCTGGACAGCAATTATGTGCCGAGGGTGAACAGGTTTTCAGCACGGCATAAGGCCGAGGTGGACAGTATGAATGCTGCCAGGGCGCCGCAGTATGCGATCAGTGAATACCTGTCGAAGCGATATCCGGCCGAGGCAGATTCCCTGCGGGCGCCGCTGAGTCTGCTGATCGACCATATCGATTATATCGTCAAGATGATCGGGCCTGATCATGTGGGGTTAGGATCCGATTTTGATGGGATCGAGTCGCCGCCGCAGCAGCTGGACGATGTGTCGACGTATCCGTTGATCACGCGGGAGTTGTTGAAACGCGGCTATAAGCCGGCGGATATCGAGAAGATACTGGGCGGTAATTTTATCCGTGTGTTGAAGGCGAATGAGGCCGGGACGGAGGCGGGGTATGCTCCGGATAGAACCCGACGAGCCATGTATAAGCCGCAGTCGTAGCATACGATAGCCAGTATGCCGGTTGTGTGCGGTCTTGATATAACGGGATGTTCGGTAAAACATTATATTGCACGAATGTTATTGACGATCACCACAACGTATAGGCCGGCTTCGGACCTGAGTTATTTATTGCACAAGCATCCGGATCGAGTGCAGGAGGTGGAATTTTCGGCGGGGAAGGCGCATCTTTTTTATCCGGAGATATCGGAAGACGTGTGTACGATAGCGCTTTTACTGGATATCGACCCAATAGGGCTGGTTCGTCGGAATAGCGGGCCGGGTGGTATAAATGAGTTTGCGCTGGAGCAATATGTAAACGACCGACCGTATGTTGCCAGCTCTTTTATGAGCGCTGCTTTAATCAAGGCTTTTTCCACGGCTATGAATGGGCGTTGTAAGGACCGGCCGGAGCTGGTAGGTGTTCCTATGCCCTTTGAGGTGCAGATCTCAGTCTTGCCGGTCAGAGGTGGGGAAGAGGTTTTGCGACAGCTTTTCGAGCCGTTAGGTTATTCAATTGTAGCCGACCGCCATCCTCTTGATCCGGCATTTCCGGGCTGGGGTGTAAGCCGCTATTTTACGGTAAGGCTCACTCATACGCTGCCATTGCAGCATTTGCTTTCTCATTTGTATATCCTGCTGCCGGTGTGCGATAATGATAAACATTATTGGGTAGGAGAGCATGAGGTGGAGAAGCTATTGGAGAAAGGTAAGGAGTGGCTGGCTGGGCATCCGGCCCGGGAGATGATCGCAATGCGGTATTTAAAGCATCGTCGTTCATTGGCTAATCTGGCGCTTGACGTCTTGTTAAAGGATGAAGCTGAGCCGGAGGAAGACGAGCCGGTTGAGACAAAGGTTAGGGCGCACGATCTTCGGCTTGTTGCCGTCCGGGATGAGCTGTTGCGGTCGGGTGCATCGAGTGTCGTCGACCTGGGGTGCGGGGAGGGTAAGCTATTGCAGCTCCTGATTCCCGAAAAGCAGTTTGGACGTATCCTGGGAATGGATGTCAGCTATCGGAGTCTGGAGATTGCCAGGGATAAATTGAAGCTGTCCCGGATGACACAGGCGCAGCAGCAGCGCGTTGGGTTAATACACGGTTCGCTTACCTATCGAGATCAGCGGATCAAGGGTTTTGATGCGGCAGCGCTTGTGGAGGTGATCGAACATTTGGACGAACCGAGGCTGGCTGCTTTGGAGAAAACCGTGTTTCGGCATGCACGGCCAATGACGGTGATTATTACCACGCCTAATGCTGAATATAATGTGTTGTTTCCTGATTTTGTGGAGGGAAATATGCGGCATGGTGATCACCGTTTTGAATGGACGCGAAAACAGTTCGAGGCATGGGGTCAAAGAGTGGCGGATGAGCACGGATATACTGTGCGATTCCTGCCGGTGGGCCGGGAAGAGGCCGGCGTCGGCGCATTGAGCCAGATGGGCATATTTGTTGTGAATCTTATATCTGTAACCGATGAAGAATAATAATATTCAAATTCCGGAGCTATCGTTGATCGTGTTGATAGGCGCATCGAGCTCGGGGAAATCGACGTTTGCGCGGAAACATTTTAAACCAACCGAGATCGTGTCTTCGGATTTTTGTCGAGCTGTAGTCAGCGACGACGAGAACAGTATGGCAGCTTCCGGCGATGCCTTTGAGCTGGCGCGTTATATTGCCGCAAAGCGATTGAAGAATGGCCTACTTACGGTGATCGATGCTACCAATGTTCAGGAAGGGGCGCGAAAAGAGTGGATAAAGGTTGCCCGCGAATATCATGTTCTGCCGGTGGCTATTGTAATCAATATTCCTGAACAGGTGTGTGAAGCGCGCCATGCCGCCCGAAGCGATAGGCAGTTTGGCAAGCATGTGATTCCGCAACAGATCAGTCAATTGCGGCGCGGTCTTCGCAAGCTGAAAGCGGAAGGTTTCCGATATGTATATGAGCTCGACAATCCAGAGGAAGTGGAAGTGATAGCCGGTATCGAGCGAAATGTTTTGTATAATAATAAAAAGCGCGAGCATGGTCCCTTTGATATCATTGGGGATGTGCATGGTTGTTACGATGAACTGGTTGCGTTGCTGGACAAACTGGGGTATGTGGAGTACGAAGGGTTATGGCGGCATCCGATGGGACGGAAGCCGATTTTTCTGGGCGACCTTGTAGATCGCGGCCCTTGTACGCCGGCAGTATT
>DASZOW010000583.1:0-4322 GCA_035550615.1 Puia sp. | reverse complement strand
CCGTAGGGCCTCCATCCAGCCTGGCCGTAAAACAAGCCGAAGACACCGGTATCACCCTGGTAGGTTTCCTCCGGCAACAACGGTTCAACATCTACTCCGGCGCCCACCGCATCCACGTATAAAGCCAAGACCATGAACAATCTTCCTTCGAGCGAAAATGAAGCCGCCGCAAACGCAGCCGCCAACAACACATCCGCCGCCCAGCCCTCCGCCGAAAATCCCACCGGCCTCACCGGCCTTCACATCGGTCACATCCGCCATAATGCCGTCGGCCTCTCCGCCATCGTCTCCAGCTTCCGCCACGCCATCGGCGAAGCCGGCCTCGCCCGCGGTCTGAAAGCACTCGCCCACATGAACCAGAAAGGCGGCTTCGACTGCCCCAGCTGCGCCTGGCCCGACCCCGACGACGAACGCTCCGGCATAGCCGAATACTGCGAGAACGGCGCCAAAGCCGTGGCCGAAGAGATCACGACAAAAAAGCTCACCCCGGAATTTTTTATCAAATACTCGGTAGAAGACCTTTCGAAATTAACCGACCGCGACATCGGTAAACAAGGCCGTATCGCCCAACCGATGTTCCTCCCGAAGAACGCTACTCACTACCAGCCGATCTCCTGGGACGACGCCTTCCGCCATATCGCAGACACGCTCAACAGCCTGCCCGACCCGGACCAGGCGATCTTCTATACCTCCGGCCGAACCAGCAACGAAGCGGCTTTCCTGTATCAGCTCTTTGCCCGGGAATACGGCACCAACAACCTCCCCGATTGCTCCAATATGTGCCATGAATCGAGCGGCGCGGCCCTAAGTGAATCGCTTGGACTCGGTAAAGGCTCCGTACGCCTCGACGATCTCTATGTCGCCGAAGTCATTATCATCATGGGTCAAAACCCCGGCACCAACGCCCCCCGTATGCTCACGGCCCTGCAAAAGGCAGTAAAGAACGGCGCCACCATCATCTCCGTAAATCCATTGCCGGAAACGGGACTCATGGCCTTTAATAACCCTCAACAGGCCGGCGGCATCCTGGGCGTCGCCACACAGCTCACCGACCTCTACCTGCCCGTGAAGCTCAACGGCGACATGGCCCTGCTCCAGGCCATCGAGCTCTTGCTCTGGCTGGAAGAAGAAAAAGCGCCCGGCACGGTATTCGATACGGACTTCATCCGGGATCGCACCAGCGGCTACGGCGAATTCCTCGCCCACCTCGAACAAGCCTCGCTGCCCGACCTCGCGGAAGCCTGCGGCATCTCTATCACCGATATCGGCAAGGCCGCCTCCATCCTCAAAGACAAAACCAGGATCATCGTCTGCTGGGCCATGGGCCTGACCCAACACACCAACGCCGTCGACACCATCAGGGAGATCGCCAACCTCCTCCTCCTTAAAGGCAGCATCGGCAAACCCGGCGCCGGCACCTGCCCCGTTCGCGGACATAGCAATGTCCAGGGCGACCGCACCATGGGCATCTGGGAGAAACCCACCACAGCCTTCCTCGACGCACTCGAAAAGAATTTCGGCTTTACACCCCCGCGAAAACCTGGCCACGACGTCGTCAACGCCATCCGCGCCATGCACGACCAAACAGCCTCCGTCTTCTTCGCCATGGGCGGCAACTTCCTCTCCGCTACCCCCGACACCGGCTATACCTCCGAAGCCCTTCGCCGCTGTCGCCTCACCGTACACGTCTCTACAAAACTCAACCGCAGCCACCTCGTCCACGGCGAAGAAGCGATCATCCTCCCTTGCCTCGCGCGCAGCGACCGGGACTACACCGGCGGCAATCAACAATTCGTCTCCTGCGAGAATTCCATGGGCGTCGTCCAGTCCTCCAAAGGCATGCTGCACCCCGTGTCCGACCATCTCCTCAGCGAACCCGCGATCGTCTGCCTCCTTGCAAAAGCCACGTTCGGATCACGGTCCGGCGGAACCAGGATCGATTGGGACCGTTACCTAAAAAACTACGACGCCATCCGCGACGACATCGAAAAAACTATCCCGGGATTCGAACGCTACAATCTTCGGGTACGCGAACCCGGTGGTTTCTATCTTCCCAACGCTCCGCGCGAAGGCAGGTTCGACACGCCGGACGGTAAAGCACATTTTAACGTCGCCAAACCCGCCATCATCCGGCTCGAACAAGACCAGCTCATGATGATGACCATCCGCAGCCACGACCAGTTCAACACCACCATCTACGGACTCGACGACCGCTATCGCGGCGTCTTCAACGGACGACGCGTCATCTTCCTTAATCCCGACGACATTCGCCAACAGGGGTTGCAACCAAACGACGTCGTGGACATCATCAACGACCACGGCGGCATCCGCCGGATCGCCCCCCGCTTCATTGTCGTTCCCTATCCCATCCCACGCCAATGCGCCGCAACTTATTTCCCCGAGACCAACGTCCTCGTACCCATCGATACCGTCGCGGCTAAAAGCAATACCCCGGTATCCAAGCTGGTCATCATCCGCCTTCAAAGATCATCGTGAAAGGGAAAATGGCCGTGTTTTTGTGCCATACCCCATGTGTATTGTTTTTTCCCGAGGGAATTTCATGCGAGACAGTAGCCTGAGAAAAAACATTGGGGACTTATTTCCCCAAAACTGCACAAATAAGGTATTTATTTAAACGATGACCCAAATGCTGACAGAAGACCTTAAAGAAACTACTTACTCCGAACACCAGGCTTCCGAAAAAAAGATGATCCTGGCCTTGAAAAAGATCTACACCATGAAAGACTATGTCCGGTTGCTTGGCTGGCTCCATGGCTTCTATGCCCCCGTCGAAGACCTTATCCGCCAACACCTGACCGAACAAGTATTCCCCAGGATCACTAAAAGATTCCGTGCCGGCGAGCTCTTGAACGATATCCGGGAATCCGGCAAGCCTGCCCCGACCATCGGACCTTGTGAAGACCTACCCGTCATCGACTCGGCAGACCGCGCATTGGGCGCCCTGTATGTCCTCGAAGGCAGCACCCTTGGCGGCCGCATTATCGCCGGAATGATCAACCAACGGCTCGGCACGGCGACCAGCCTCGGCTTCTTCAATAGCTATGGCGCCGAAACGGAAAATATGTGGCAATCTTTCAAGGATTTCCTCGACAAACCCCGATCCGCCGAACAACAAACAACCATTCTCGACGCAGCCAAAGAGACTTTTATAACTTTTAAAAACTGGATCGGCAAACATGAGCTCCAACCCCAACTATGACTCGGAACTCTGCGGAAAGGTCCCTATACACCTGATCAACACCGTACAACCCTACGGTGTCTTGCTCGTCCTTTCCCGTAAAAGCCTCGAATTCATCCAGGTCAGCGAAAATATCGATCTTCTTTTCGGCCTGGCCGCAACGTCCCTGGTCGGCACTTCTATCGATAGCCACCTGGCCCCTGCCGATCTCGACTTCCTCGAGCGGATGATCGCCGCACCGGGCACAAGCAGGATCCCACAGATCTGGACGATCCGCGGACAACAACACTTCACCCTGCTTCACATCAAGGATGAATACATCCTGGCCGAGATCGACCTGGCGCCTTATCACCAGGAACAACAACGGTCTTTCGTCAGTATCTACCAGGAGATCAAGTATTCAATGTCCCTGATCGAAAAAGCCGAAACGACCACCGGGATCTGCACCATCGCCGCCCGCGAGCTCAAACGCATCTCCGGCTTCGACAAGGTCATGGTCTATCGCTTCGACAAGGAATGGAACGGTACCGTCATCGCCGAGGAACGGGAAGAAGACATGGAATCGTACTACGGCTTCACCTTCCCCGCCTCCGACATCCCACGCCAGGCACGCGATCTCTATCTGCGCAACCCCTATCGCTTCATCCCCGACCGTAACTACCGGCCCGTAAAGCTTTTCCCGGTGATCAACCCCGCAACCCATAGCTTTATCGACCTCTCTGATTGTAACGTGCGCGGCGCCGTCTCCGTCCACCTCGAATATCTTGCCAACATGGGCGTCACGGCCTCTATGTCCACCCGTATCCTTCACGATGACCGCCTCTGGGGCCTCATCGCCTGTCACCATAAAACGGCCCGGCGTCTCAACTTCGAACTTTGTTCGGTGTTCGAGCTGCTGTCCAACTTTATTTCGGCCCGCATGCATTCTCTCCAAAACAAGGAAAAACATGACGCCGAAACGGCCAAAAGAGATATCTACGCCCGCCTGCTGGAGAAGATTTATGACACCCGGGATATCCGCAAAGGCCTTCTCAGCGGCGACACCACCGTCCTCCAGCTCTTCGGTGCACAGGGGGCCGTCATCACTCAAAATGGCCAGCTTAGCATGGAAGGCGACCTCCCC
>DASZOW010000582.1:0-7532 GCA_035550615.1 Puia sp. | reverse complement strand
TCATGTGCATGTCTTCGAGGGGCTTTATGCCAAGAGCAGCAATGTGTTTGCGGCGATGCCTTCGCTGCATGCCTCGTATCCGCTTACCGTCCTGTACTATGGGATACGTTACCGGATGAAATGGTGGAATGCGTTGTTCGGGCTGATCATGGTGGGGATCTGGTTTGCGGCGGTGTATGCGAGCCATCATTATGTGCTGGATGTGCTGGCGGGTATCTGCTGCGTGATCGCGGGGATCCGGCTATTCAGCTATTGTTATGCGCGGGAAGGGTGGTTCCGGCGGCTGGTGCAGCGGTGGATCAGGGCGATCAGCGTCCAATCCCCTCAACCATAATATCTACGATGGAATCGATCTGCAGATCGAGACGGGGGCTGCGGTTCTGGCTGACCATGAGCGGTACTGCGAGGCCTCTGAAGCTGCTGACCATGAGATAGGCGACGAGCTCTATATTGTCTTCGTTGATCTTTTTGAATTCTCCATTTCTGACGCCTTCTTCGAGGATCGATTTTACGAGCTCCACGTGGGTGGTGTCGAATTGTTGTTTGAGGCCGGCCATGACGCATTCGAGCTCGGCGATCTCGGATTTCAGTGCGTCGCTCAGGTTGCACAGCTGGTTGAGCTTTTCGAGGCGGCACCGGCAATAGGCCGTCAGTTTCTCTTTGGAGCTGGTGGCTTTTTCGATGGCCTGGTGGATCTGTTTGAGCAGCTCGTTCATTTCGGCGTACAATACGGCCTCGAAGATGTCTTCTTTGCCGGGATAATAGTAGTACAGCGAGCTTTTGGCTTTACCCATGCTCCGCGCGATGTCCTCCATGGTCGTTTTTTTGAACCCGGATTTTTTGAAAAGGGCCCTGGCCGTGTCGATAATGTCGCGTACTATGATCTCATCCCGTTGAAGCGTGTCAGCCATGTGTATACAAACCTTTGTGTATCAAATTTACAGGTTTTCCCTGCGAATTCCGGTTAATCGGTGGTGAAATATGTGGGGGGATCTTTATACATTTGAAGTATGGGCATGAGATTGAATTGTATTCTTCTCATCGATGATGACGAGCCGACGAATTTTCTGAACCGGCTCACCATCGAACAATCCAGGTGCACGCGGCATATCGAGGTCGCGCAAAGTGGCCAGGAAGCGCTCGACTATCTCCGAAACTGTGGGCCGCAGCGTTCGCCAAGGCCCGACCTGATCTTTCTGGATATCAATATGCCGGCGATGGATGGCTGGGAGTTTCTCGAGAAATACCGGTCCCTGCCGGCCGAGTGTAAGGCCGATATCGTGCTGATCATGCTGACGACTTCGCTGAATCCCGACGATGAGGTCAGGACACAGGCTATTGCCGATGTTGCCGGGTTCGAAAACAAGCCGCTTAGCCAGGAGCGGTTATCCCTCCTGTTAGAAAAGTATTTCCGGGATTAGAAGCCCGAGTGGAGATAATCCTTGAGATGGGTGATCGTCTCTTCGTGGGTGAGGATGGTCTCACGCACTACGTCGTTGATGGAGATGATCCCGCAGAGGCTATCTTTATCGAATACGGGCAGATAACGGATGTTTTTGTCCGACATCAGCTGCATACAGAAATCCACGGTATCGTTGGGGGTTACGCCGGGAAGGTCGGTGGACATGATCTCGGCTACGGGGGTGTCGGTCGAGGATTTGCCTTTGAGGATGACCTTACGGGAATAGTCACGTTCCGTCATGATGCCGAGATAACGGTTCCCGTCCGTGACCATTACGGATCCGATGTTTTGGTCGGCCATGATACGAAGGGCATCCAGCACGGTAGTTTGTGGGGATACAGACGTAATGTGCGCGCCTTTGTGGGAAAGAATGTCAGCGACTTTTTTCATGCAGCCTGGTTTTTGTGGTGATGTATTCAAATTACGGAATTTTATCACGTTTCCCAAGAATTTATTCATTGTATATTTATCAAAAAGCTTCATGCGTCCATTGCCGGTTTTTATCCTCCTTGCCCTTGGCTTTTCAGGTTCCTGTGTGTCGCAGCCGGTTGTTCCCCCGGCGGCTATCGTCGTCAATCAGCTTGGTTTTTATCCCGATGCGCCAAAATTTGCAGTGGTGAACCGGCCAGCGGCAAAGGATGTATTTTTTGTCGTCACCGCCGGGGTCAGTCCGGCTTCCTGGCAGGAGCGTGTGGACACCGTTTTCTTTGGCCGGCTGGGGCCGATATTTTCGTCGGAGAATTCGTCTTTGTCCACGCGGATCGCGGATTTCAGCAGGCTTCGCCGGCCGGGGATCTACCGGGTCGTGGTACCGGGCATTCCCGATTCCTATCCCTTGGCTATCGGTGCGAATGTCCTTACGCCGTTGACGGCGGCGGCGCTTAAAGGATTTTATTATCAACGTTCGGCGATGGCGCTGACGCCGGAATATGCCGGTAAGTGGAGCCGGCCGGGGGGCCATCCGGATAACCGGGTGCTGGTACATGCTTCCGCGGCGGACGCCGGGCGGCCGGAGGGCACGATCATAGCAGCGACCGGCGGCTGGTATGATGCCGGCGATTATAACAAGTATGTCGTCAATTCCGGCATTACGATGGGGACGTTGCTGGAGGCCTTTGAAGATTTTCCCGGTTATTTCGATACGCTGCGGGTAGCTATTCCGCCGGTGGCGGGGGTAGTGGGCGGTGCGCCGGCGACAGGCGCCGAGGGCAGGGTACCGGACCTGCTGAATGAGGCGATCTATAATCTGCGTTGGATGTTGCAGATGCAGGACCCGGCGGATGGCGGGGTCTATCATAAGCTCACGAATGCCGAGTTCGATGGGATGGTGATGCCGGGGGTTACCAAGACGCCGCGTTATGTTGTGCAGAAGGGGACTGCGGCTACGCTCGATTTTGCGGCCGTGACGGCGCAGGCGGCGCGGATCCTTGCCGGGTTCACGCGGCAACTGCCGGGTTTGGCCGATTCCTGCCGGCGGGCGGCATTGCGGGCGTGGCAGTGGGCGGAGCGATATCCGGACAGCGTATATGACCAGGATGCGATCAACAGGAAATATAAACCGGCGATCACGACGGGCGCTTATGGGGATCGTTTTTTCAATGACGAACGTTTCTGGGCGGCTTCGGAGCTGCTGGTGACCACGGGTGACGAGGAGTATGTGGCGCCGATCCGGCGATATGCCGGCATTTCCGTGTCGTTGCCGTCATGGGCTTATGTGTCGATGATGGGCGATTATTCGCTGCTTCGGCATGCCGATGCGGCGCCTGCGATCTTACGGCCGGCGTTGGATTCGATCCGTCGGAGTCTGCTGGTGATGGCGGATAATTATGTAAAGGGGATGGCCAGGACTGCTTTCCGTACGGTGATGGGGGAGGACAAGAGCAATTTTGTCTGGGGCAGCAATTCCGTGGCCGCCAACGAGGGCATGTTGCTTATCGCCGCCTGGATGCAGCGTCACGATCAGCGTTATTTGGATGCCGCGTTGTCGAACCTGGACTATCTGCTGGGCCGCAATGCGACCGATCTATGTTTTGTCACGGGGTTGGGCAGCCGTTCGCCCATGCATCCGCATCACCGGCCGTCCGTGGCCGATGGCGTCGTTGCGCCCATACCCGGGTTGCTGGTGGGCGGTCCCAATCCGGGCAGGCAGGATCACCAGGAATACCATTATACCGAGCCGGAAACGGCGTATCTCGATAACGACCAGGCGTATGCGAGCAATGAGATCGCTATCAACTGGAATGCGCCGCTGGTGTATCTTGCCGGCGGGCTCGAAGCGTTGCAGTATAGGGCAGGTTATGCCCGGCGGGGGCAGACGGCTCCGGCGGCGCGGGCCGCGCCGCCGCGTGAAAAAAGAGGCGGGCGTGTCGGGGCGTCACTCGCTTCTTAGCGCTTTGACGGGGTTTTGGCGCGCCGCCCGGATGGTGTTGATCCCGATCGTCAGCATGGAAAGGCCCAGGGCGGTGAATGCCACCAGGGCGAATATGCCGATGTGGATGTCGATGCGGTAGGCGAAGGTTTGCAGCCATTTGTACATGGCGAACCAGGCGATGGGGGTGGCGATGATCACGGCGAGCAGCACCAGCCATAGAAACTGTTTGGAGATGAGCAGCGAGATGCTGCGGACGCTTGCGCCGAGGACCTTCCTGACGCCGATCTCCTTTACCCGTTGTTCGATGATCAGCAGGACCATGGCCAGGAGGCCGGAACAGGACAGCACGATGGCGATGATCGCGGCGAGTCCGAAGGATAGCGACAGGGCGCGTTCTTGCGAATACCAGTCGTGTATATTATCATTAACAAAGCTTCCATTAAAATCCTGGCCGGGCTCGAGGGTTGCCATCGCTTTTTTATTGCGGACATCGTGGCCAGTGTGTTATGGCCGGTGGTGCGGATAAAGCAATAGGAGGGGGTGGCATGCGGGTCCAGCAGCAGCATGAGGGGTTCCTGTTTTTCAGCGAGGCTATATAGATGGAAGTCGGGGAAGACGCCGATGACCTGCCAGCCCGACCAGCTGCTGTCGGCGCCGAGATATTGTCCGATGGGGTCTCCTGTTCCGAGCTGGCGGGCGAGGCTTTCGGAGATGACGACCTTATTTGCCGTGTCGGTGGAATAGGTTTTGTCGAAGTCGCGGCCCAGGGTTGGGTGGATGCCAAGCGTTTTGAGATAGTCGTAGTCAACGTCGGCCGCCGTCGTACTGAGGTTGCGGCCCTTGTAGGTAAAGCCGAAGCCGAGTTTTATCGTCCGGTGATCCGAGCCGCGGCCGAGGTTGATATTGCTGCCGGTGACGCTGACGACATGCGGATCGGAGGCCAGGAGCACGCGCAGCTTTTCTATGGTTTCGCGGCCTTTAGCAGGGTCGTGCAGGGGAACGCTGACGATCACGTCCTTGTCGATGCCGGTGTCGGCGTTTTGCAGGTACCGGTATTGCTGCCAGGCGATATAGGTGCCGCTGATCATGATGCAGGCGATGACGAACTGGAATACGATCAGGCTGCTGCGGAGGGGGCTTTTATGTTTGATGTTCAGCCGGCCTTTGAGCGTCTCCACGATGCGGAAGCGGGTCATCATCAGTGCGGGATAGCCGCCGGCGAGCAGCGACACGCCCAGCAGGAGACCAAGCGCCAGCAGGAGAAAGCCTGGTTGACCGATGACGCCAGACAGGGCGATGCGGATCTTTTCGATGGATGGAATCGAGTTCAGCAGCACATTCACCAGCAGGAGGGAGGCGAGGAAGGAGATGGTGCAGACGAGCAGGCTTTCGCCCCAGAGCTGAAGGAATAGTTTCCATTTGACGGCGCCGAGACATTTGCGGATGCCCATCTCGCGGCTTCGGGTGAACGCTGCAGCGAGGCTGATGTTGATGAAGTTGAATGAGGCGATCAGGATGATCAGGACGGCTACCGTCAGTAAGATGAGGATCTGGCCGATGCCGATGGCTTTGTGCCCGTTGACCTCGGTGGAGAAATGCACGTCTTCGAGGGGGAGCAGGCGGGTGGCCCAGAGATCGCCGTATTTATCCGGTTTGGCGCCTTCTTTTTCGAGGTTGTCATACCAGCCGGGGACGTGCTGCCTGTCGATAGGGATCAGCTGTTTTTCCGCTTCGCGTGCGGTGACCCCTTTTTTCAATTCGACGTATAGCGACATGCCGCGGCCTTCCCAGTCTTTGGAGCTCGAAGAATAGCCGCTTATGTTCTCGATGCGCGCCAATGCCGGGAAGTTGAATGAGGTAGCCAGGCCGTCTTTGATGACTGCCGTGACGACCAGGTCCTGCATCTTATCCCGGGTGCTGGCCTTGATGGTTTTTCCGATTGGGTCTTCGTTGCCGAAGATCTCCCTGGCTGCGTCTTCGCGCAGCACTATGCTGTTCAGGTTTTGAAGGGGGTTGGTTTGCCGGCCTTCAACGATGGGGAAGGAGAACATGGAGAAGTAGTCCGCATCCACGAGCATGACGGGGATCGAGAGATCGCGGCCTTTGTAGCGGATATGGTTGTCGCCGTCGAGCATACGGGTCATGTGTTCGATGCCGGGCGCGCCTGCTTTGTAGGCCGGTCCCTGCGCCATGGGAAAGCCGTTCTCGATAACAGTTTTTGCCGGGTGGTTGAAGACCTGGTAGGTTTCGTAGATGCGGTTTCGGTTGACCTGGAACTTGTCGAAGCTAAATTGCTGGTAGACGACCATGAGGATGGCGATGCCGATGGTAAAGCCGACGATGAGCCCCCCGATATTGATGGAGCTGTGCAGTTTGTTTTTTGTGAGCTGGCGCCAGGCGAGCTTTAGATAGTTTTGCAGCATGGTTAGCTGTGGGCCAAAACAATGCCTGAGTCGCGCGTTGCTGGGAGCCAGCAGGTTATGAAGGCTGTATGTCGGCGCGCTGTCCGGTTACGGACAGTTGCGTTGTATCATAACCGCACATAAAAAAAGCCCCCGGTGGAGGGGGCTTCGAGCTTTATTGGAGCGGGTTAAGTGGTCTTACCCAGATGTTGCGGAAGCTGATCGGCTTGCTTTTGTCGCCGTGGGCCTGGAGTTTGATGGGCTCGGGGCCGTGGGCTTTATAGTAGGGTTTGCCGATATAGCGGGTTTGTCCTTTGAGTTCGAAGTTGTTTTGAACGAGGACGCCGTTGAGGAAGGCCGTTACTTTTGCCGGGGAGGCGAGGGTGCCGTCGGCGTTGAAGACAGGCGCCGTCCAGACGACGTCGTATTGTTGCCATTCGCCGGGTTTGCGGCAGGGGTTGGCGAGCGGGACGCTTTGTTTGTAGACGGAGCCGACCTGGCCGTTGGTATAGGTCTTGTTGTTATAGTTATCCAGGATCTGGAGCTCATAGCCGTCGTCGCCGGAGCCGGTGGAGGCAAGGAAGAGGCCGCTGTTGCCGCGGGCCTGGTCGGAGCCAGTGATATCTGCGGGGATGCGGTATTCCAGGTGGAGCTGGTAGTTGGTAAAGGTTTGTTTTGTCTGGATGTTTCCCGATTTTTTGTTCACGGTGAGGATACCGTCGCCAACGATCCAGTCCGCCGGTTTGCCATCGGATACGCGTACCCACTGGTCTTCGTTGCTGCCATTGAAGAGGACCACTGCATCGGAGGGCGGGCCGCCGGGTGTTTCTGCGGGGGTGACCACGGGGGGCACGGGGCTGTAGACTTCGGTTGCACGGTGATCCGTGGAGTCATATTGTTGAGCGAAAAGCATGGTACGGCCAGCCAGGAGGCTAAGAGGCAACAGGGCCAGCGATCGTTTAGCAAATGAGTTCATAAAACAATGAGTTAAGAATGAGTGAACAAGGTAGCGAATTTTTTTATTACAATGTCGCCATATCGATGACGAAACGGTAACGGACGTCGCCTTTCAGCATCCGTTCATAAGCCGTATTGATATCTTTGATGGCGATGACCTCTACGTCGGAGACGATGTTGTGTTCGGCACAATAGTCGAGCATTTCCTGGGTCTCGCGGATGCCGCCGATCATGGAACCGGCTACGCGGCGACGTTTGGGGATCACGCCGAAGGCATGCAGTTCGAGGGGTTTGGGCGGTACGCCGACGAGGATTAGGGTGCCGTCGCGTTTCAGCAGGT
>DASZOW010000581.1:0-4424 GCA_035550615.1 Puia sp. | reverse complement strand
TTCAATTGTCTATCCCCAACCGGTTCGACCGTCACCAACTGGCCTGACTCAATTTTCCCTTTCATTGAATTCCCCCGAGGCCGGAATTGTACCGTTTCCCCGCTCTTTAATTTATCGATATAGTGGTTCGCCCAGCTCATTTTATCACCCTTTTTTATCCACCAATTTCACCTTGCATACAGGCCACGGTACCGGTTCGCATCCAGTTTCTTCCGCATTCATGTACTCTTTAACAGAGGTCCAATCCGGGCTATCCTCAAATAGCCCGTACTGATTTAACGTCAAATGAAACCGTTCACTCAAGTCCTTAGCCATATCATGACACCAAAAACTTTGAAAGTCACCGCTTGCTTCGATTCCAATAATGTCAAATCCAAGGAATGTTTCCTTATTAGAATTAGTTTCAGGAACCTTTTTTTACAACGCCTCAAATAGACCAATTGGATCAAGGCCTCCAGCTTGCGGTTCGAAATCTGACAACAACGCTGCGGTTTCCTGTTCTGAAAAATAGATACTGATAATTTGCTTATCCGATATATGGCCCAAAAACGTATGGCAATATTCCTGTGCGGTGTCGAGATCATGAAAGACATCAGACCACCCGATCCTTTTATCATCGAATGCCCGATCCACCCATGTCCTTATTGATTGAATGTTCTCATCGTCGAGCTGGAATTCGTTCTTAATTTCACCAATTGAATCGTCATTCTTGGTCGTCCAGGAATACGCCCAGGAATCGAGGAATCCGCCATTGATACATTTACTACAAGTAAAATCAGGTTTTGCTCCCAACTTCATGGGTCTCAATTTCATCAAGTAAAAACCTCCGAGAAAAAAAGGTGTTTTGTGGCACATAATTCTTAAGAAACTTCTCCGATTTCGTCCTCAGATACTTTTTTTCTCGAAAAGTACATAGATTTTGCAATAAAGCTTAAATTTAATATAAGCATAGCCGATATGAAAAAAGAAGTGAGGATCTGGATTGAGAGCAAAGGAATAACACCTACCATGTTTCGTGCAGCACTTTGGAAATACTCTACAGAAGAAAAAGCTAAACAACAATTAGTAAAGGCAATTAAGGGAGGTAACGGAATACCTGGTCTTTACGCCTTACAATATGCCATAGATCGGAGAAAAATGGGAATTCGATGGGCTTGGGTTTACGTACCGCTTCTACCCATGCAGTGATAAGTACAATCCCGATAGCCGGAGCACTATCTTCCCAAAACCCGGAGCAGTTATCCGTCAGTGTGTCGGCAGTCTTATCTTCGTAACGACAACTTTACTCGAATAAACCCGAGTAATATTCGCCCAGCTCTTTGCCTTCAGATCGACAAAACGATCGACAAAATAGCCAAATAATTGATTATCCGCCGTGCGTGCCAACGGTAGGTGCGGCAGATGGAACGCTTTTATAACCTATAAGACCGTTCTCAATAACTGCCCTGAAGCATTCTTTCGTCCACCTTCACGGGAGCGGGTTGTGCGTTGGCAACCGCGGCGAGGAGTTGTATGGCAAGTGTAATGATTGAAGGTTTCATTTAAAAATCTTTAGCTGATACTGATCACGTTTGCGAACGTGGTGGCCGGTCTTTTTTCCGGGAGGGTCACCGTCAGGCCTTCTGTTGTACGGTGGAAGGTCAGGGGTTCGCCGGTGGCGAGGAGGCGGACGTTGCGGATCTCGCCGGGCCGGTGCGTGCTGTTTTCGGCGAGGCTGCGGATGGTGGCCACGCCGTCGTTGGGCCAGTCGAAGCAGGTGGCGTAGAGGACATCGTCTTTGGTTGCGAAGCGCCAGTCCTGCGCGGTGAGTGCGCCGCCTTTTCCTTCATTGAATCCCGGGCCGGACAATGCAGCGGCGTGGTCCAGCGCGGGTCCCTCGCCGAAAATTTTCCACGGGCGGGTGCCGTAGATGCTTTCGCCGTTGAGGTGCATCCAGTCGCCGATGGCTTCGACGATGGCGCGTTCTTTTTCATCGATGGTGCCGTCGCCGCGAACGGGGATATTGAGCATGAGGTTACCGTTTTTGCTGACGATGTCGACGAGCATTTGAATGACCATGCTGGCCGGTTTGTAGCCGTTCCGGTTGTAGAGTGCTCTGTCATAGTGCCAGTTGCCGATGCAGGTGTCCGTTTGCCAGGGCAGGGGCTGAATGGCGTTTGCCTGGCCGCGTTCGATGTCCCATACCAGGCATTTGCGTTGTTGCTCGTCGAGGATCTTGCCGGTGACCACGGCCTGCAGAGAGCCTTTTTCGCGGATGCTTTTGTTGTAGACATGGGCCGCAATGCGCAGGCCGGCATCGCTCACCGGCCACAGTGGTAGTTTCGAGTCGTCGAAATAGACGAGATCGGGGTTGTAGTGGTCGATGAGCTCGATGGTGCGTTTGTAAAATTTTTCATCATAAGCTTTCGATGGTATGCTCGCGCCGTTGCCCCACTCCCATTGCCGGCCCAGGCCGCCCTTCCAGCTATCCTGGCTCAACGCATGGTCCTGGGCATACAGGGCTTGCGGGTCGAGACCATTCCACCATTTGCCGCGGCCATCCACCGAGCGCAGTCTGCCGTCATAGGGCACGTCTTTATAGGGACCGGAAAGGTCGTGGCGCTGTGCCGTTTCGTAAAAGGTCCAGGCATGGGCCGCGTGTACGCTCACACCGAAGGGCAGGTCATGGTCCTTTGCCGCTTTTGCCCAGCCGGCGATGAGGTCCTTGCGGGGCCCTATCGCGACCGAGTTCCACGGTTGGTATTTACTGTTATAGAGGTCGAAATTGTCGTGATGATTGGCGAGGGCCATGAAGTATTTGGCGCCGGCGTGTTTGTAGAGGGCTACGAGCTCCTGCGGGTCCCAGCGCTCGGCCTTCCAGGTGTGGATCACGTCTTTGAAGCCGAACACGGAGGGATGGCCGTACTTCTGCAGGTGGATCTTGTATTGTTCCGATCCTTCGATATACATGTTGCGGGCATACCAGTCCCCTGCTTCGGGCTGGCATTGCGGGCCCCAATGTGCCCACATACCGAATTTTGCTTCGCGGAACCACTGGGGAACGGTGTATTTTGCTAATGAGTCCCAGGTGGGGGCAAAGGGGCCGGCGACCGTGTTGGCAGGTTGGCGGAGCGTGGCCCCGAGGTATTGCATTGCCCTTACGTTGCGGCCCAGCAGGGCGGCGCCGGCCGAGAGGCCCATATTCCGAATAAGTGTTCTTCTATTCATGGTAAGTTTGATTGAATCGTGATTGTGTTGGTGGGCAGGCCCGGGGAACTGACGATAACCGTGATCTTCCCGGCTTTATGCGTGCTCCTGATGACGATGAGTGCTTTGCCGTGCCAGGCCTTGCGGGATGGTCCCGCGTAGCTGTCCTTATCCGTCATGTCGGCATTGCCGGCGCCGGCGAGCGTGGCAGGGCCAGCGATGTTAAAATTAAGCCGGTTAGTTGCGTTGGGATCGATGGTACCTTGCTTGTCGACCAATTCGATTTGAATGAACGAGAGATCCTCGCCGTCCGCGCTGATGCGTCTACGGTCGGGGATCAGCCTGATACAGAACGGCGGGTTTGCGGTTCGCAGTATTACAGAATCATCATGGCCGTCGGGGTCGATGGCAACGGCTTTCAACGTACCCGGGGAATAGGGCAACGTGAAGGTCGCCTTGTATTCTTCGGCCATCGTGCATCTTTTTTCGCCAATAAGGCTGTCGTTCAAATAGAGGCGGATGCTGGGGTATTTCGAGTACACTTCGACATTCATGTCTTTCCCTTCCCTACCCGGCCAGGTCCAGCTTTCGCGGGTGGGCCAGACGGACCAGATGGTCTCTTGTATCCTTCCCGTGTCCGGTTCGGGCTCGCGGACGGCCATGTAGAGTTTCTCGGTGTTGTTGTTCAAAATATTGCGGTAGTGGGAGACCGGCTTTCGGTGGCCGATGAGATCGATATCGCCGCAATACGAACCATGCCAGGGGAATTGTTCTGCGTCCCAAAACTGTCCCCGGGGTTCCCCTGGGTAATTGTTCTTTCCGATACCCGATTCGCCAAGGTAGTCCACGGCCGTCCAGACGAAGTCACCGATAAGATAGCTGTTTTGCCGGATGGTGTTCCAGTTGACAAAAGCGTCGCGCGGATAGGATTCCGTCTGCACAATCACCCTCGCCGGTACCCTTGCGTGATCGGCGGCTGCCCGGAATAGCTGATAGTTGTAACCGGCAATGTCCTGCACAGCGAACAACGGATCATACATTTCCCATTCCTTGTCCCACGTGGTCATGGCGGAAGTGACGGGGCGGGTCGGATCGTATCGATGCACCAGCGAGACCAGGTTCTTTGCGGTGGTGATGGCGTCGGGAGATTTTCTTTCGAGGATCTCGTTACCCACGCTCCAGATGATGATGGAAGGATGGTTACGGTCACGCAGCACCATCGAGGTGAGGTCGCGGCG
>DASZOW010000580.1:0-5949 GCA_035550615.1 Puia sp. | reverse complement strand
GAATATAATCGGCGAAAATCCGGAGAACCGGTCTGACCATCAGCACCGCTAAAATGACCGCTGCCAGGGTAAGCAATGCGGTCTCCGTAAAGAATTGTATGGAAATGCTTCGCCTGCCGCCGCCCAGGACTTTCCGGATACCGACTTCCCTGGCTCTTTGGATGGACTGCGCGGTAGACAGGTTGACAAAATTGATAAATGCGAGGACCAGGATAAAACCTGCTACGCCCATCACCGTGTATAATACCGGTAGCATACTCTTCCTGGGGCCTTCGTCACCGGGATGAAAATGGATGTCACGAAGCGGTTCCAGCCGGACGGCAAAACCTGGCTGCGCGTCGAGGTGTCGCTTTGCGAAGGCGACAAACCGGGCATTGATCTGCGCCGGGTCGACCCCCTTTGCCAGCTTGACCATGACCTGACTGGAATGATTTAACCAGTTCCAATTGTCCAGCGGAAACTGGTTTTTCCAAAAGCTATTCGGGATGGTGCTGTAGGACACCCACTGGCTGAAATTAAAGTCGCTGTTGCCGGTCCAGTCCGCTACGACTCCCGTGACCGTGACCATCAGGGAATCCTCGTAATAAAAGACCTTGCCGATGACTTTTTCGGGTGGAAGGTCGCCAAAATACTCTTTGGCCTTGCTGGCCGTAAGTACCACTGAATTTGGCCGGTTCAGCGACGTCGCTGCATTCCCGCTCAACCACCGGTAGTGGAAAATATCGAAGTATTGCGGCTCGGCGATGGCAATAGCACCGGCGTCGTCCAACCGCTTTGGTTTCCCCTCCGGTCCGTTGGGGATCTCTACGTTGTCGCTTATGCGCTGAAAGGCTGCAACGGTTTCGAAGCCAGGTATCTCCCGTCTCATGGCGCCGGGCATGGGCCCGGGTACGCAATTCCAATGGTCGTGTTCGCCGGCGCCGCCGGGGACGCCGGCATCGACGCCGTAGATACGGTCTTTGTCCTGCTGGAAGGTATCAAAACTGAATTCGAAGCTGGCGATCAAATAAATGACCAGGCAGGCGCAGATGCCCAGTGCCAATCCCAGGACATTGAAGAGGCTATAAATTTTGTTTCGGACGAGGCTGCGCCATGCAATAGTCCAATAGTTTTTAAGCATAATGATCATTTTTTCGAGCAGGGTAAGGCAGATCGGGCAAATAGGGTACCGATGGAGTATCTGATTAATAACCAGGCTTTTATAATTTGGCTATATCTACATGAGTGTCCGCTTCCGATACATGGAGTGTCTGAATTGCGGCAGATCCGGGCCGGATAGGAAAGTTTTTGATTATACAACCGATTGCAAAATTATTTTTAGTTTTGGCTGCCATGATGAAAGAATAGGCCCGATAGGGTCCCTGGTCAAAACTTAAATCAACGATTGTGCGAAAGAGTATCTTGCTATCCTGCCTGTGTGCATTATGCATAGTGACGCGAGGGCAACAAACTGAATTCAATTTTGTAAACTTCAGCAGCAATAGTGGTCTTTCTTCCAACAATGTCAACGCGATCATTAAGGACAGGTTCGGTTATATGTGGTTTGCGACGGAGGACGGCCTGAACAGGTTCGATGGCGTCAACTTCACCGTTTACAACCATAACGAGCTCGACAGCAACAGCCTTGGCACCAATCAGCTACAGACGCTATATGAAGATCCGGGAGGTAACCTCTGGGTGGGCACCAATCGGACATTATCCCTGTACGACCGGCAAAAGGACTGTTTCCATAATTTCAATATTGCCAACGGAACGGCGATCAGGGCCATCTGCTCGGACAAGGCAGGTAAGCTCTGGCTTGGCAGCTATGCCGGGTTGATCTGCTACGATCCCGTGCGCCGGACCGCGAAATATTACACCGCTGATTCCTCAGCGCCTGGCCATATGTTATCCAATACGGTCACCAGCGTGCTCCTGGACAGCAGGGGCCGGCTTTGGGTCGGTGGGAATACGGGTCTCTACCTTTACCAGCCCGAGACAGACAATTTCAAAAGGTTTTCGAACGATCCGGCGGATCCGACCTCTCTCAGCGACAATATAGTTAAGACGATCGCCGAGGATGGCAGCGGTCATTTATGGTTCGGCACCAGCGATGGAGGCATCGACATGCTGCAGGCGGATGGGCTTCATTTCCGCAGGTTCAAGAACCGTAAAAACGACCCACAGTCGCTTGTCAGCAACCGTATCTATAGCATTAAGCCGGACGGTAACGGCGAATTGTGGATCGGCACGGAGGAAGGGTTGAACATTTTCGACCCTTATACGGCTAAGGTGCGCCGGGTCATCGGCAACGCCCGGAACAAATATGGTCTTAAGGGCAGGTCGGTGCGCAGCATATTTATCGACAAATCGGGGATCTACTGGGTGGGGACGGTGCAGGGGGGAGTGAACAAGTATGACAAGAACCTCGGATTTTTCAACCTCGTGCAGTACAATCCCTTTGATCCATGGGGCTTGAGCTCTTCCAAGATCACCTCGTTTGCGGAGGCGGGCAATGGCGATGTGTTTGTGGGGACGGATGGCGGCGGGGTAAACCTGCTGCATCGGAAGACGGGGCTTTTCGAACATCTGCGGGTCGCAGGAGGTAATAAGGATATTGCGGGCGGCAATAAGGATAATGACCTGGCGGTTCTGGCGCTTGAGCGGATAGGGAATGAACTTTGGGTTGCGACGTACCAACACGGCGTGTATGTGTTGAATACCCGGGACAAGAGCGTAAAACATTTTTCAAAAGGGAACAGGCCGGGTGATCTGCCGAGCGATGACATCTTTTGTATCAAAGAAGATAGAGACGGGCATGTCTGGCTTGGAACCAACGGGAAAGGCGTTTGCGTGTACGACCGGAGGACGGGGGTGTTTCGCCGTTTCGAGCAGGTAAGTATCGACGGTAAACCGAGTACATTGCTATCGGCGGGCTTTATTCGCGCCATCGAGCAGGATAGTGCGGGCAATATGCTCATTGGCACCGTGGGGAACGGAGTCGCCTTGTTCGATGCGGTGCATAATACCTGCCAGGTTTTCAACCGGGCCACGACGGGTCTTCCACTGGACGAGGCTATCACGCTATACATAAATAGATACGGCATTGTTTGGGCCGGTACGCCCAGCGGCGGTTTATGCCGGCTGGATTATCTGAAGAAGCGGTTCGACAATTATTCGGAACGGCAGGGATTGGCGAATGCGGTGATCTACAAGATCCTCGGGGATGACGCCGGAAGACTGTGGGTCAGTACGAATAAAGGGATCAGCTGTTTCGACCCGGAAAGATCGACCTTTAAAAATTACAGTGCCGAGAATGGGTTGCAGCCGAGCTCGTTCATCGAGGGTGCGGGTTTGCGGGTTAGCTCGGGGGAATTGTTTTTCGGGGGGATCGAGGGGCTTAATTATTTTTTGCCGGCTGCATTACATGACAACAAAAATGTGCCTGCTATCGTGTTTACGGATCTGCGGATAGGCGGGCATTCGGTGACTCCCGGCCAAAATGCGGCGATAAAGGAAAATATTTCCGTCGCAAAGGAGATCAGCGTGGGGTATAAGCAGAACTTCTCGGTGGATTTTGCCGCACTGGATTATACGACGCCATACGAAAACCGGTATATGTACCGGCTGGATGGGCTCGACGCATCCTGGAACCAGCTCGGGCGGTCAAGAACGGCGGCATTTACGAATCTCTATCCGGGTACCTATACCCTGGAGGTAAGAGCGAAAAATTGCAATGGCGCCTGGATAACCCTGCCTGCATCCATACGAATTGTCGTAAAGCCTCCTTTTTATCTTACGGGGTACGCCTATGCCGTTTATGCGCTGGTTTTGGGATTGATCTTATGGGCGATACGGTACCGGGGCATTCGAAAGCTCAAGAACAAATTTGCGCTGGAACAGGAACGACTAAAGATGAAGCAGATGATGGAGCAGGAACGCCGCGAGGCGGAGCGATTGCACGAGTTCGATCAACTGAAGATCAAATTCCTTACTAACCTGAGCCACGAGTTCAGGACGCCTGTCTCGCTGATCCTGGGGCCTTTGGAAAACCTGGGCGAAAAGGAACCGGATGCGGAGAAACAGCGCCAGCTTACGATGGTGAAACGGAATGCCCGCCGACTACTCAATCTCGTGAACCAGCTGCTCGATTTTCGCAAGCTTGAAGAACATGAGCTGAAGTTGAACTGCCATGAGACCGATATCGTTGCTTTCTTAAAAGAAACGGCAGAGTCCTTCAGGGATATTGCGGAGCGGAAACAGATCCGGTTCTCGTTCAAGAGCGAGTTCGAGCATTTCCCAACCATTTTCGACCGGGATAAGATCGAGCGGGTAATTTTCAACCTGCTTGGAAATGCGTTCAAGTTCACCGGGAAGGACGGCGAGGTGGCATTGACGATAAGACAGGCGGAGAATCCGGGGGATATCGCGATCCTGGTTTCAGACACGGGCATCGGGTTGTCGACCGAAGACCAGCACCGGATCTTCGACCGCTTTTTTCAAGGGAATACCGATATAAGCATTATGAACCAGGGGAGCGGTATCGGGTTGTCCATCACCAAAGAATTCGTGCGTTTGCATGGCGGTACGATAAGGGTGGAAAGTGGACCGGGCAAGGGCAGCGTCTTTACCATTTTTCTGCCGCTGGAACGGGTGGATAAAGGCATGGAGCGGTTGGACAAAGGCATGGAGCGGTTGGACAAAGGCATGGAACGGTTGGATAAACGCATGGAGCGGTTGGACAAAGGCATGCTGGCGGTGGCGCCGGATGAAAACCCGGTAGATAATAATATTGTGCGGACGGAGGCCAAACCAGCTGCCATCCCGGTTTTGGATCAACTGACGGTACTGCTTGTCGAAGACAATGAGGATTTTCGGAGCTATCTGAAGGACAGCTTGAGGCCTTTGTATAAGATCGTCGAGGCCGTTGACGGAAAAGACGGGTGGCAGAAGGCGCTCTCGCGTCATCCGGATGTCATCGTGAGCGATATCAGCATGCCGAATATGGATGGGATCGAGCTCAGCCGGAAGATAAGGGCCGATAACCGGGTTAGTCATATCCCGATCATCCTGCTTACGGCGCTTACCGAGGACGCTTACCAGCTTAAGGGGCTGGAGACGGGTGCAAGCGACTATCTCACCAAGCCTTTTCCTTTCGAGATCCTCCATTTGAAGATCAGGAACCTGGTTCTGCTCAACCAGCGGCTGAGGGAAACTTACTCCCGCCGGTTGAATGTGGAGACCCCGGTGGCCGCGGTACAGTCCGAAGACGAGAAATTGATGCTTAAGATCACCAGGTACGTCGAATCGAACCTGGATAGCTCCAACCTGTCCGTAGAGGAATTGAGCAAGCGGGTGTATATGAGCCATGCATCCCTGTACCGGAAGATCGTCGAACTCACGGGGGAAACGCCAGTGGAGTTTATCCGGTCGATCAAATTGAACAAGGCTGCGGAACTGCTGGAAAGGAGCGATATGAAGATCTCGGAGATAGGATATGCCGTAGGCTTTACGACGCCGAACTACTTCACCCGGGCATTCAAGGCAAAATTCAATGTTTCTCCATCCGAGTATGTGTCTTTGAAACGGAAGCAGGCAAGTTAAAGCATTTGAGACAGTGATTCTTCGGGGGCGCCGGGCCCGGCGAAACGGCGGACCATCAATGGATTCACCGGCAGTGACCCGGATTGTGCCGAGTTTGTTTCAACTCATTGATTATTAATGCATGGGGATAGGTTAAGGAAGCGCTATTGACGAATTTGTGCTAGGGTTTGCATAATTGGAGCAAGGGTTTTAAATCGGTTGCAAATAGTTTTGAGCTGGTAAAACTAAAACTATCGCTTATGACGATTGCAACCAGCATGAGAAATTTTCTCATTCAGAAAAAAGCAGGGACCTGGCTCATCCCTCTCCTGATGTTATTAAGTCCAGCCTCGTTAATGGCCCAAAACAGGATAACCGTAAGGGGCC
>DASZOW010000579.1:0-2795 GCA_035550615.1 Puia sp. | reverse complement strand
TGGCGCTTTCCAAGACCGATCATACGCTGGCGATCGTAGATCCGGCGACGCTGAAGGTCCTCGCCCGTATCCCCGTGGGTGAAGACCCACATGAGGTGATCGCTTCGGCGGATGGCACCAGGGCCTTTGTGTCGATATATGGCGGCGGCAGCCTTCATGAGCTGGATGTGCTGGATCTTGTGGCGCGGAAGCCGATGCGGGCTGTCGATACGCGACCACTGTTCGGCCCGCATGGCCTGAGCTTTATCGATGGCAAGGTGTGGTTCACCGCGGAAGGGTCGAAGGCGGTTGGGCGTTACGATCCTGCTACCGGCAAGCTGGATTGGAGCATGGGTACCGGCCAGGACAGAACGCATATGATCTATGTTTCGCCGGACGCGAAGATGATCTGCACGACGAATGTCTCTTCCGGCACGGTCAGCATCCTTACGGATACGCTTCTTCAACCTGGGAGGCAGGCGCCGTCGGGGGCTCATACCCGGGAGGACTGGCGTCAAACGATCATCCCGGTGGCCCGCGGTTCGGAGGGATTCGACGTGTCGCCCGATGGCCGCCAATTGTGGACTGCGGCCAGCGAAGACGGAAGCATTTTTATCATCGACCTCGTCACAAAAAAACTGATAACCAGGCTCGACGCCAGGGTGACGGGCGCTAACCGGTTAAAGTTCACTCCGGATGGCAGCAAAGTATTCGTTTCCAGCCTCGGCACCGGCGAGCTGACGATCTATGATACCCGCAGGCGGACAGAAATAAAACGATTGAAGATCGGACACGGTGCGGCGGGTATCCTGATGGACCCGGATGGTTCGCGTGTCTTTGTGGCTTGCTCCGCCGACAATTATATCGCAGTCGTGGATCTTAAGACCCTGGCCGTGACTACCCATTTCGAGGTCGGCGGTGTCCCCGATGGTCTGGCGTGGGCCGTGCGACACTGATAAGCAAAAAAGAGCCGCATGACGCAGCTCTTCTTCTGTCTTGAAACCGTCCAGGGTCCAATATGTTGTTTGCGATCTATTCGGAACAGGGTCGCAAAAGTAAGCGAAAACGTGAAAAATCCAAGAGTCCCCGAATCTTTTTGTCGACATGTTGATAAAAACAATTTCGATGCCTATGCGCTCATTTTTCATCCTCGTCACCTTCGTGTTCGCCGCCTGCTCCGCCGGTGCGCAGTCATTACATCGATATCTCTACGTTGCAACACCGGGTATCCGCGACTATCTCGGCTATGGCGGACACGGCATCCTGGTTTTCGACATCGACCAGGATCACCGATTCGTAAAACGTATTCCCACCGGAGGGCTTCATCCCAACGGCAAGCCGTCGAATGTAAAAGGCATCGCCGTCAGCATCCCCCTGAATAGCATATATGTGAGTACATTGGAGTCCCTGCAACGCATCGACCTCAGCACCGATTCGGTGATATGGGAGAAACAATTTCAGGGCGGCTGCGATCGGATGGCTATTTCACCGGATGGGATGACCATGTACCTGCCATCGCTCGAGAATACCTTTTGGAATGTGGTAGACTGCAAGACCGGCCATGTCCTCAAAAAGATTACCGTGTATGGACGAGCCCACAATACGATCTATGGCCGGGCAGGTGATGTCGTATACCTGGATGATATCGGAAGCCCCTGGTTATATATAGCTGCCGCCGGGAAAAACGGGCTGATCAGGAAAGTGGGGCCTTTTGCAAACAAGGTCCGGCCGTTCACCATCGATGGAAAAGAGGACAGGGTATATGTTACCGTAGACAGCCTGCTGGGTTTCGAGGTAGGTGACCTGAAGCTCGGGACAAAGATCGCCCATGTGGAGGTACAGGGATGGGAGGCTGGCCCCGTAAGACGGCACGGCGCGCCCAGCCATGGCATCGGCCTCACGCCGGACGAAAAGGAGCTGTGGCTTTGTGACGGTCACAACATGCGGCTACACGTATTCGCCGCGAAACCGCCTTTTCAGCAATTGACCACCATACCTTTGCAGGATATGCCCGGATGGATCACCTTCAGCATCGATGGTAAGTATGCCTATCCATCCAGCGGCGAGGTCATCGATGTCAAGACCCGAAAGGTCCTTGGGACGCTAAAGGATGAATTCAACAACAGCGTGGAAAGCGAGAAAATGGTGGAGATCGACTTTAACGGGAACAGACCCGTGCGGGCAGGAAATCAATTCGGTATCGGGCAGCTCCGATAGCCATAGATGGCGGGCAAAGATTGACGGAAAATAGTCGGAATTTTCGTAACTTAATAGGAAATACGCCTGCCATGACTAGCTTTGACACTTCGCACGTCAAAAACATTGTATTGCTTGGTCATGCCGGTTCTGGCAAGACCACCCTTGCCGAGTGTATGCTCTACGAAGCAGGACTCACCACCCGGCGCGGCACCATCGAAGAAAGGAATACTATCGGGGATTTTTATGAGCTGGAACAGCAGCGGGGCAATTCCATCTTTTCCAAACTCCTGCACACGCAGTGGAGAGGCTACAAGATCAATATCATGGACACGCCCGGGTATGACGATTTCGCGGGAGATGTCGTGGCCGCCCTGCGCGTGGCGGACACCGGCGTCCTGGTGCTCAATGCCAACTTTGGCGTCGAGGTCGGCGCCGACATTATATGGGATTATACCGAGCGTTTCAAAACGCCGATGGTGCTGGCCGTTAACAAGCTGGATCAGGACAAGGCCGATTTCGACCGGACCGTGGCGCAGGCAAAGGATCACTTTGGCAGCCATGTCGTGATCGTCCAGTATCCGCTAAACCAGGGGCTTGGCTTCAATACGATTATCGAC
>DASZOW010000578.1:0-9783 GCA_035550615.1 Puia sp. | reverse complement strand
AACCCATTTTGCTGTCACCCATTTCGCCTTCCAGTTCTCCCTTTGGCACCAGCGCGGCGACGGAGTCGATGACCACGACATCGAGCGCTCCGGAGAGGATGAGCCGGTCGGCGATCTCGAGCGCCTGTTCGCCATAGTCTGGCTGGGAGATCAGGAGATTGTCGACGTCCACACCGAGCTTCTGCGCATAGCCGCTGTCGAAAGCATGTTCGGCGTCGATGATCGCGCACATGCCGCCTTTTTTCTGTGCTTCCGCAATGATATGTGTGGCGATGGTGGTCTTACCGGAAGATTCGGGGCCATATATTTCGACGATCCTGCCTTTGGGCAATCCCCCGACCCCCAGCGCCATATCCAGACCGATCGAGCCGGTGGAAATGACCTCCATGGGATCCTGGCTTTTTTCATTCATCATCATCACACTGCCCTTCCCGAAGTCCTTGTCTATTTTATCCATCGTCAGCTTCAAAGCCTTGAGTTTTTCTGCATTTGACATAATCGTAGTTTTTAGTTACCCCAAATTTATTGATTCAGTAAAGGTAGGGTAAATAATTTATACACACTAATCTTTTTAGTATTTTTTGACTAATTTTTTTGGGCCGGGCCGATCACCGTCCGCCCCTGTATGTATTTTAATGACTTTTTAAGGAGCGTGACACCGGGAGTACGCGTAGCCTTCTAACGGCCCTGTCCCATTGCGCCGGGAGATTAAAAAAATGTAGGATTCAGGCCTGACGGCCTGTTTCGCGGCTATAATCGGGAGTTTGGCACTAAATATGCCTATAATTTTGCCATAACAAATTAGCTTTTTTAGTTTGTTGAATTATCTTTGGCACAATTATTCTTCTAAAAACCGCTCAGTAACACGCGTTGAAGAATATTATTTTTTAAATAAATGATATTACTATGAAGCTTAAACACACATTGCTTTTCGCGGCTTTTCCATTATTCCTATTCTCTTGTGTATCCTCCAAAAAGTTTAAAGCCGCCCAAGCAAAGATCGACTCCTTAACCGCTGCCAACGCCAAACTAGCCGGCGACCTCAAGAATTGTAATGACCTCACCTCACAGGACGCCAGCCAGAAGAGCGCCCTGCAGAACCAGATCGACGCTCTCAACAAACAGATCGATTTCCTGAAACAAAATCACGACGCTACGCTGAAGCAGCTGCAGGATCTCTCTGTTATCTCCAACTCGCAGGCGGAAAGCATCAAGAAATCTTTGGATAATATCGGAACTAAAGACGCGTATATACAAAATCTGCAGGCCGAGCTGGCTCACAAGGATTCGCTGAACATGGCCCTGGTGATGAACCTGAAAGGCGCCATCGGCAACATGGATGACAAGGATATCAACATCAAGGTCGACAAAGGCGTCGTCTACATCGATATCTCGGACAAGCTGTTGTTCAAGAGCGGTAGCTGGACGGTAACCGAAGCCGCAAAGACCGTGTTGGGTAAGGTCGCTGCCGTGTTGAAAGCACAGCCCGACATCGAATTCATGGTAGAAGGCCACACCGACAACAAGAAATTCTCCCGCCCGAACCTCCAGGACAACTGGGATCTTAGCGTCAAACGCGCTACCTCCGTCGTCCGCATCCTGCAAAAACAATATGGTCTGGACCCCGCCCATATCACCGCTGCAGGCCGTGGGGAGTATGTTCCCGTAGCCGGTAACGATACCGAAGAAGGCCGTGCCGCAAACCGCCGCACCCGTATCGTGATCCTGCCGCAACTGGATCAGTTCTTCCAGCTGCTTGAAAAGAAATAAATCACTCTTATAAAGCATTCGGACGGCTCACACAAGGTGAGCCGTCTTTTTTTAGTCCTGCCCGATCATTTTATTATACAAATAGCGTTATCCTCGTAATTTCCAATTAGTAGCCGCCGGCGTATGGACAACCCGCGTAAGATATTTCTGATCATCCTATGCTTACTATCGCTTTCCTGCGCCGCAGAAGAGGGACAGCCCGTTGCCCAAAAAGGCGTACTCGATCTACGAAACACCGATTTATTCAATAAAACATTGAATACCAACGGAGAATGGGCGTTTTATTGGGACCATCTCCTTTCCCCCGACAGCCTTTCCGGGCTCACTCCCGACTATGTGCCCTTTCCTGTTTTGTGGAACGACATCCGGCTGCATGGCCGGAACGTACCGACGATCGGCTACGCGACCTATACCCTCACCATCCTTTTGCCGGCGCGGCGCCCGAGACTGGGCATGGAGGTCCCGGATTCATATTGCGCTTTAAGGTTATACGTCAATGGCGTGCTGCAAGCCGAGAATGGCAAGCCCGCCACTTCCAGGGCAGCCGCAGTCCCTTTTTGGACCACCCACTATTTTGCCATTCCCCCGGGAGAGCCGGATACGCTGGTAATGGTCCTGCAGATCGCCAATTTCTGGCACCACCGTGCGGGACCCTATAAGCCGATGCTGATAGGTGACAAGGACGTACTTTTTTTGAAAAAGAACCGGGATGAAGCATATGATTTCATGCTGACGGGTTGCATGTTCATGGGCGGGCTTTTTTTCCTGGGACTTTTCATCTTTGGGCGGCAGGACAGGACAATCCTGTATTTTGCTCTTTTCTGCATCGTGTTCAGCTACCGGATGGTCGGCACCAATAACTATTTTTTGCATTCGCTGTTCCTTGGCCTCAATTGGTTTATCACTATCCGGCTCGAATACGTTTCGCTTTCGCTGGCGATGGCATTGTTCTGTCTATATACCAGGCATCTTTATCCCGAGGATATCAACCCGGCCGTCACCCGGGGCCTGGTTTGGTTTTGTTTTGGATATAGCGCGTTGGTGCTGGCGGCGCCGACGCTGATCTTTACCAGGATCCTGGTCCTCTTTCTCGGGGTCATGTTCTTTTGTATTGCATACTCGATGTACGTTTTTCTCAGGGCGGCACGGAACCATCGCAGCGGATCGTTGTTCGCCTTGTTAAGCACGGCGGTGATGTTATTCATCGGGTTACTGATGAATCTGCATTATTTCGGGGTGATCTCCGATTGGCGGATCGTACTTTTTGTTTGCTATATCGCCTTTTTCTTTTTGCAGTCGCTGGCATTAAGCCATCGTTTTGCGCATCATTTCCGGCAGGCTACCATCCAGGCGCAGCAGGGTCTCCGGGCCAAGACGGAATTTCTTTCCACCATGTCGCATGAGATCCGGACACCGTTGAATGCCGTCATCGGGATGACGCATTTGCTTTTGCGGAACGACCCCCGGCCGGACCAGGAAGAAGATCTGGGCGTATTGCTTTTCTCGGCCAACAACCTGCTGTCGATCGTAAATAATATCCTCGATTATAATAAGATCGAGGAAGGCAAGATCAATTTCGAGCACATTCCCATGGACCTCGGCGGCATTGCCCACAATATCATCGCCGGACTCAAGAATGCGGCGGATGAAAAGGCGATCCGGCTTATCCAGGATGTGGACGCCAGGCTCGACAAGATGCTCATCGGTGATCCGACCAGGACAAGCCAGGTGATCAACAATCTGGTGCACAACGCTATCAAGTTTACCAAGGAAGGGTCTGTCCGGTTAAGCATCAACGTGGATACCACGATGCCGGACACGATGACCGTTACGGTGCGGATAGAAGATACCGGCATCGGCATTCCCAAAGAAAAACAGGGCATGATCTTCGACCGGTTCACACAAGCAGATTCTTCCACTTCCCGGAGCTATGGCGGCACGGGTCTGGGGTTGGCCATCTCCAGGAAGATCCTCGAGTTGCAGGGAGTAAAATTGCAGTTGGTGAGCGAGCCGGGTAAAGGATCGTGTTTCTATTTCACCCAGACCTTTCCTGTGACCGGGGAATCGACTGCCGGCAAGGGGAAGCCGGTTGTCGTAGCTGGCCGCGAGCCCTTGCTGCGCAATGTTTCTATTTTGCTGGTCGAAGACAACCCCCTGAACGTGCTGGTGGCGCAGACCATGCTGGAGAATAATGGCGCCAGGGTCGAGGTTGCTGTCAATGGCGTGGAGGCACTGGAACGGCTGGATGTTTCCCGTCATCAGCTGGTGCTGATGGATCTGCATATGCCGGTGATGGATGGATACGAGGCTACGATAATGCTGCGGAAACGCGGCGTGACATTGCCGATCATTGCGTTGACGGCCAGCATGCCCAAAGAAGTGGAAGGCGATGCCCTGGCCGCGGGGCTGAATGACGTCATCGTAAAGCCTTTTAGCCCCGATGAGCTTTACCGGGTGATCTTGCAGCACGTCACCGCCTGAACCGCGCTTCTTCCAGATCCAGTTCGGTTTCTTTGTTCCGCAACGTTTCTTCCGAATATTCATTTTCCCGGCGCATCCGGGAGAGCTCCTGTCTTTGAATGCCGACCAGCTCGAGCAGCAGTTTACGGTACCGCGGGAGGAACGAAGGCGGAATGCTTTTTTCTTCTCCCTCCTTTCGCAATTGCCGGTCCGCAATGGCTATCATGCGTTCGTACCGGGCTTTTAGCCGGCTGAAGGCTTCTATGGTACTGGATTCTTCCGGGTATTGTGTGATGATATAATCCAATGCGATGTTGGCGAGACGCAGCCGGATCGACAGTTTCTCTTCTTCCTTATTTTCTTCGACCCGGATCTTTAGCCACCGGATGATCAGCGGAAGGGTCAGGCCTTGCACGACCAGCGTGGAAAGTATGACGCAGAAGGTGATGAACAGGATCATGTTCCGGTGCGGAAAGGCCTCACCGGAAGAAAGCGTAATAGGGATAGCGAGGGCGGAAGCCAGCGAGACTACGCCGCGCATTCCGCTCCAGCCGATGAGAAAGATGGATTTCCAACCCGGAGCGCGTTCTTTTTTCCGGATCCTTCGGTTCAGGATTCGCGGTAGATAGGCGCCCGGGTAGACCCATAACAAACGGATGATGATCGTGACAACGCTGATGGCGAGACCGTAGCGGATGGCGGCATGGAGTGAATACTCGCCTAGTCCGCGGATGATGCCTGGCAGCTGAAGCCCGATGAGGATGAATACGACGCCGTTGAGCAGAAAGATGAGCACATTCCATACACTCTGCGACTGCAGCCGGCTGTCATAGCTGAAGATGTCATGGGAACGAAAGCTGAGGAACAGCCCGCCGCTGACAACCGCGAGGACCCCGGAATAGTGGAAGTGCTCCGCGGTGATATACATCAGGTAGGGTGAGATCAGCGTGATGGCCGTGTCGATGCTCGAGGTGGTCGGTAGCCAGCGATGGATGGCGTAGGCTATATGGGCAATGGCCAGCCCGATGACGATACCCATGACAATCACGAGCAGGAAATCGACAGAGGCCTGCCAGAATACGAACCTCCCGGTAAAGATCGCTGCGAGCGCAAAACGGAAGATGATCAGCGAAGAGGCGTCATTGACAAGGCTTTCTCCCTCCAGGATGGTCACCACCGGTCTGGGGACACGGACGTTTTGGAGTACGCTGGTGGCGGCGACGGCATCCGGCGGCGAGATGATGCCACCCAGCAAAAATCCAAGGGCAAGAGAAAAATCCGGGATCAGCCAGTTCGAGAACCACGCGATCGCCAGGGCGGTGCAAAGGACCAGGCCGAGACCCAGCATCCCGATCGGCCGTCGCATTTGCCAGAACTCATGCCAGGGGGTATACCAGGCGGCGCTATAAAGCAGTGGCGGCAGAAAGATGATGAAGACGATATCGGGATCCAGCTGAATGATGGGAATACCGGGAATAAGGCTGATACCAAGACCTGCCAGGACAAGAAAAATGGGATAGGAGATGCGCAGTTTATCGCTGAGCATCGCCAGCATGGAGATGATGAATAGCAGAGAAACAATGAGTAGCAGGTTGTCCTTGAGCATGATGTAAGATAAAGCTTATTCATGGGCCGGGAGGGGGATTAAATTCCCCAGGGCCGCCTGGCATAGTTTTTCAACCGATACCCAAAAGCTATCCATGATAAAATACATTCATGCCGTATGGCTGCTGCCGTTTGTCGCCTGCCAGGGTCCTGCGAACGGACCCGCCGCTTCCCCTCTTCCCGGGGATACACTGATCCGGGTCGCCAAATTCACAGTACAGAAGGATACTACTACATTGGGAGGAACCTGGGTCCTTGAACCGATGCTTGCTTCGGACAGCGCCACCGGCAAGCTGCCCCGGTTGAACCTGGACCTCGGCAAATCGCGTTTTTCGGGGACTACGGGTTGTAATTCCATGCATGGGCAATTCTGGTATAGCAAGAAAGACAGCAGCCTCTCCTTTAGCGATAAACTCATTACGACAAAGATGGCTTGCCCGGGGTATAATGAAGCCGCCTTTTTAAAGAGCCTTCGCAGTACAGGCCGCTACCGGCTTCGGGATGGCGTTCTATCGCTTTTGTCGGATGACAATACCGAGCTTTCCCGCTGGGCGCGTAAACCGGGCACGGCGCCAAAGGCATTTAAAACATAACACAATCTTCACGATATAGTAACATCAATCGAAGACCTTACATCAAATGGCTACTATTATGAACCGATCATTGGTCGATCTGACACGGGAGCTCCTTAACAGCGGCGTTTTCAATCATCTACCGGATAATGAGATCGCGCGTTTGCATTGGATCATCCTGCAAGGGCAACGGGAAGATCAGGTCCCTCTCCAGCCTTTGTTCAGCTATTGGTATCGGGGAGATTATTATTCCTCCAATGCCTCGCCACATTTGTTGCAGCAATGCAATGAGGCTTTACAGCGGATGGGCCAACCGCTCATCGATGTATATGGGGAAGAGTTTTATGAGGCTTGAGCCTCCTGTGGGATCCTGACATGCCGCCTTCGACGGACCTATGGTCTGTAGTAGGTAGTGGGATCGGTAAGCACCTTTTTCCACTGCCGCTGATGACTTTCCTGCCATTTTTTATCCGGGTAGATCGCCCAGTCGACGTCTTTCAATTCTGCCTGCACAAATTTTCTTACTTCCGGATGAACAAACAGCGGATGGCGGTAATACCATTGGGGGTCTCTTGTCAACGCCTTCCAGAACGCTTCGAAGCTGACATACCAGGTGTCGAAGACGGCCACCTCACCGGAAGCATCGGTGACGCTGTGATTGTATAGAAACGAGATCTCGCCATTGGGTTCGGGTATCCGGTAGAGGCTGCCGCCGCTATTTTCTGAGCTGATATCGAAATAGAGTTCTTTGGCCATACATTAAAAAATATTTTTTATTTTCGATGTATAATTTCAATTATCTTATAAAAAATTGTACTATGGCACTCATCCCCAATAATAAGAAGAAAAAAGACGGCAAACTGGCTGCCGGCCCTAAGAGCAATATTCCCGGCTTTCCTTCCGGGAAATCCAAAACCAGCAAAGGCGCAGTAAAGAATACCCGCTTTACCGGCGGCGCTCAACGCGGCTCCTGAGCGGATTCAAATCCCTTTTCCCTTTGTTCGTTTTCCTGTCTGTCCAATTCCTGTTGGGCTGTCGTTTCATCGGCCAAGGTTCTCAGCCGTATTTGTCCGCGGGCGCCTGTTCTCCCCCAGCGGATTATCAGCTTATTGCCGTCGGCAGCAGCCTCCCAATAAGTGTTTGTCGCCGGATGAACGAGGCGGCGGAACGCCAGACGGGCGGTCTGTGTATCGGCAATGGTTGTTTGTAAGGCGTCCGCTGGCTCATCCTTCAATGTCCTGATGATCAGTTCCAGCACTTTTTGCGGCTGATGCAGCCAGTCCTTGGCGTAAACGGAAAGAACATTCCAGCCAAAACCCCGCAGGATCGCCGGACGCTGATAATACTGCTCCACCAGGTTCGCATTGCGATAATGTTCCTGATCATCGATCAGGATAGCCAGGGCATATTCGCCGTCGCCGGGTTGTTTTTTGACGGCCAGCGGACATTTGAAATCGGATTGGCCTATAGGGCCGGTCACCTCATAGCCGAGCGCGGTGAGCTGTTCCTGAAGCTGCGTCCGCATGATCGTGGGCGTTATGGTTTCCGGCCGGGTCGTTCTCCCGGCGACGAGCCCATCCAGGATGACGCGGGCGCTATCCATCCGGCCGGCGCTCACGAGCTCGGCATATTGAAGAAAGCGCCGGAGATAGCTGGCGCCTTCGTTGTATTCGTTGATGATCTGCTGATAGCGGATGCTGCTGACGACGGCCAGGTGTTTTCGGGCGCGGCTAAAGAGGACATTCAGTCTTTTCTCCCCGCCCTTTTTATTCACGGGACCAAAATTCATGAGCATCCGGCCGCGGCTGTCGGGTCCATAGCAAACGCTGATGATAATGATATCTCGTTCGTCGCCCTGGATGTTCTCCAGGTTCTTGACGATCAGTCCGACGAACTGATCGTTCCCGGTGCGATTATAAGCTTCTTCGAGCTGTTGACTAAAGACGGAGTCTTCGGCGGACAGAAGATCGAGCGCGGATTCGATAGCCCTTTGCTGTTCCTGGCTGAAGGCGACAATGCCGATGCTTTCGGGGACTTGGCGTCGAAGCAGCTCACGCACCAGGTGAGCGATATAGAGCGCTTCATGGGGATTGCTTCGCTTTTCATAAACGCTGTCGGTAAGCAGATGGTAGCTGATGCTTCGGTCAAAAAGGCTGCCTGCCTGAGTCCGCGCCTCTTCCGGCTGGGCGATGCGGATCCCGGCTTTTTCCTCGTGATGAATGGTCCTGTCGGGGATAGTGAGCAAATCGCCGTTATAGAAGGCGTGGTTGCTGAAGCTGATCAGGGTTTCATAATGGCTCCGGTAGTGCCAGCTCAGGAGGGTGCTTTCCAGTTTTCGCGCGCCCTGGGCCAGGAGGCTATCGGCATCTTCGGTGAGCCATTCGCCGTTTTCGGGATCGGCTGCTCCCAGGTCGTCGGGGTCCTTGTCTTTTGAGCCGGCAGTGAAGAAGTCGGTAGGCGGCATCTGTTTCTCGTCGCCGACAATGATCGTCTGTCTGCTTCGATACAATGCAGGCACGCCTTCCTCGAGCGTGATCTGGCTGGCTTCGTCAAAGATCACCACGTCAAAGTGGTCGGCGTCGAGCGGAAGGCTGTCGCTGACGCTGTAGGGGCTCATGAGCCAGACCGGTTTTAGGGTCTTCAGCACCAGTCCACTCTCTTTTTCCGACAACTCACGGATGCTTTTATAACGCATCGTCTTTCCAAATTCGTTCTCGAGGATCTTTCTTCCTTCTGCGTATGTCTTCTTGAGTTTCTTTTGATCATCGTTGAGCTGGCTTGCGGCGCGGTTCGACAGCTCCAACTGGTGAAGGAATTTTTGGCGGATAAACGCGCGGATCACCCGTGCATTCAGCTCCTGTAAGGCAGGATAGGCTTCTGCCAGCTGCAATACGGCTTTTTCCAGGGCCTGACCGTCGATGGCGGCATAGCCGCGGTGTTGCTGATACAATTCCTGTAAGCCCTTTCGAACGATGGCGGCCTCGATCTGTTTCATTCGCAGGGGAAGCCTGCGCACGGTGGTTTTTATATCCGCTGTCAGAGCGGCAAATGCCCGGAGCGCCGGCAGCCAGTTTGGAAGGCTGTCCGCGTTCAGCTGGATATTCAGCAGCTCGTCCCTGATGGAGGTAAGACCTCCGGCCGGTGGCGTTTCCAGACAACGGTTCAGGGCCGTTTCGAGACGGTTCAGCGGTTGTTGCACCGCCTGTAGCGAGATAACCAGCGCCGGTCCATCGGGGTGTCGCAGGAGATAGTCCAGATCGGGATGACCTTTTCTGCTTTGAAGCATTTCAATGCCCAATCGTGCTGTATCGACATTCTCGCCCAACCGATAGCGTTCTTCCAGCTGTTGCCGGAGCTGGCCGAGCCGGGCGGCTTC
>DASZOW010000577.1:0-9714 GCA_035550615.1 Puia sp. | reverse complement strand
AAGCCCAGGACGACCCGTCGATCACGCGTCTCACCGGCTTTATCCAGGACAACCTGCTGTTCCGCGACTCCGGCCGCTTTACCCTGCAAGGCGGCGTTCGCTATAACTATAACACACTCAACAAAGAATTCCTGGTTTCGCCGAGGATCGGCGCCTCGTGGAAACCGTTGCGTTCAAAAAAAGATATCGTGTACAGGGCGTCGTTAGGCATCTATGACCAGCCGCCATTTTTCCGCGAGATGGTTCGCCCCGACGGCACGCTCAACAAGGCGCTGAAAGCTCAACGCAGCTGGCAGATCGTTGCGGGATTCGACAAGAACTTCAAGATCGGCGAACGCCCTTTCCGCTTTACCACAGAGGCATATTATAAGTATATGACCCGTGTGGACCCGTATGACCTCAACAACGTAAACATCCAGTACTTTGCCCTCAACGATGCAAAAGCGTATGCCACCGGCGTCGAATTCCGTCTGTTCGGCGAACTGGTCAAAGACGCCGAATCCTGGATCAGCATGGGATTCATGCGCTCCATGGAAAAGATCGATACTTTCTATTATAGCTATACGCTGGACTCGCTGAACCATCCCCTCGACAGCGCCAAAACGCCCATGGGCTGGGTACGCCGCCCCACCGACCGGCTCTTTACATTCGGCCTCTATCTACAAGATTACCTGGCCACCAACAAAAACCTGAAAGCCTATCTGAACTTTCTTTACGGCAGCAACCTGCCCTTCAATATCCCCGGCAACCTCCACTACCGCAACGCGCTGACCATCGACCCCTACATCCGCATCGACGTCGGCTTCAGCGCCCTCCTCCTCGACAGCGAAAAAAGCAACCGCCGCAGCCATAGCCCCTTCCGCAGCTTCGATAACATCTGGGCCACCCTCGAAGTATTCAATATCATCGATCGACTCAATACTATCTCCTACACGATGATCAAGGACTTCTCCAATACGACCTATGCCATTCCCAACCGGCTTACCCCCCGCCTGATCAACCTGAAACTGGTCGGCCGCTTCTGATCCGCCTGCACATCCGCTGCGTTTTTCCGCAATTTAACTTCGTAGTATTACGCATCATTTCCCAAAAAACACGCAAATTTCCAAATTTGGGAAGGCGTAAAATAAACGCTAAGCCATAAATTATTGATAATCAAATAGTTATTTTTTGGCCGCAAATTGGTCCTATTAAAGGAAAATCGCGAATATGAAGTCTATGAAAACTATAATCGCCCATCTCGACACGATCCTGACCAATCTTGCCTTCTCCAAGGAAAAAATGCCCGCGCTGATTCCCGTCCGGGTCGTTACGAAGATTAATCCCGATCACCGATAAAATCCAGAAGGCTATGGTTATGACAATTGAAATTTCGGTCTATCCGAATCCGTTTGAACATTACATCATTATGGAGATAACTTGCGAAAATGAGATCGACTGCATCATCCTGCTGACCGATGTCAAACATGGCAAGATCATCCGCATGCTCGGCGCAGGCCTCAAAGCCGGCACCAATCGCATCCCGCTCGATAACCTCGAATTACTCGATGCAGGCAATTACAGGCTGGAGATCAAAACCGCCGCAGGCGACGCAGTCTATAATACCAGGCTTTTCAAACAATCCGCGGAAAGTCCGCTGATCCATCTGAATTAACGATACACCACGATACGAGCAACCTTCGATCCATCCGAGGCATCTTCCCGATGCCTCTTTTTTTGTCCCCGGCACACCCGCGGTCTTACCCATCCGCCGCAATAAATATTTTTTGATATCAGAAAAAATAGTCTAATATTGTATACCAGTATGTACCAGTATACAATTTTTTAAAAACTGCTTTGATTAGCCCAAACGACTGTCTATGCCACTCCATCAACATCTCCCGAAAGGCCTGTTATCCGGCATGCTCCTTCTTTTCTCATTTTTCGTGTACAGCCAGACGCGAACCATCACCGGCAGGATCACCGACGATAAAGGCAACCCGCTTCCCGGCACAACGATCACCGTCCGGGGAAGTTCCACCACCGTCTCCGCCGATAGCGCCGGACAATTCCACATCAACGCCTCCGCCGGTGCTCACCTGGTCATTAGCTCCATTGGCTTTGCCGAACAGGACATCGCCATCGGCCAGCGTACTTCCTTCTCCGTTACCCTGCAAACCGACACCAGGTCGCTCAATGACGTCGTTGTCGTCGGCTATGGGACCATGCGGAAAAAAGACGTTACCGGCGCCGTGGCCACGGTCTCGGCGAGGGACTTCAGCCCGGGGATCGTCAACAACCCGCTTCAGCAGATCCAGGGCAAAGTAGCCGGCCTCGTCATTACCCAACCCGGCGGTGACCCCAACGGCAATCCCATCATCCGTCTGCGCGGCCAGACTTCGCTTAGCGGCGGTCAGACCCCGCTCATCGTCGTCGACGGCATCCCCCTCGACGATCCCACACAACTGTCGAACATCCCGGCCACCGATATCGAATCCTATGACGTCCTCAAAGACGTCAGCGCCACCGCCATCTACGGCTCGCGCGGCGCCAACGGCGTGATCATCATCAACACCAAAAAAGGCCGCACCGGCCGCACCCTCGTGGAGTATAACGGCTATGTCGGCATGGACCACATCGAAAAAGGCTTCGGCCTCCTCACCGCAGACCAATGGCGCGACGTGGTAAAAACGGTCCCGGGCATCACGCCTTCCACTATCGCCGGCCTCGACAAAGGCGCCAATACGGACTGGCTCAAAGCGATCACCCGTACCGCCTACACGCATAGCCATAACGTGGCCGTCTCCGGCGGCACAGGCGACTTCCACTACCGCGCCTCGGTAAACTACATGAACCAGCAGGGCATCGTCATAAATAACAACAAAGAACAGATGTCGCTCCGCTTCAATGGCGAAGAAAAAGCTCTCCATGGCAAGCTGGACATCCAGTTCGGTCTCTTTAGCAGCGAAGTACATCGGAAATATGTCGACTACAACATCTTCGACTATGTCAACACGACTCCACCGACATACCCGGTCTACAACGCAGACGGCAGCTACTTCGGCTACTATGACTACGACCAGCAAAACCCGGTAGCGCAGCAGATGCTCGAACAGAACACCGGCCGGGAAAGGCTGTCGCAATACTTCGCCCGCGTCGACTACAGCCTCCTGCCCAACCTGAAGATCGGCACACAGGGCTCCTACTCCGCCCTTAACTTCCAAAAGGATTTCTTCCAACCCTCGCTGCCCGGCGTAGGCAACGTCAATGGCGCCACGCAATCAAATGCGGAAACGGATTCGAAAAAGGGGGATGTGCATATCAACTGGCTCGGCAACTACGGCAAACATTCCATCACCGCTACGGCCGTATACGAATACAACGATTTCACGAACTCGAACTTCAGCGCCTCCGGCCAGGATTTCCTCGTGGAAGACCTGCAGGACAACTACCTCGGCGGCGGCAACCCCGCCCTCAACGTCATCAACTCCTATCGCCAGGAATACAAGATCATCTCCTTCCTCGGCCGCGCCACCTACAACTACAACTCGAAATACTACGCTACGGTAAGCTTCCGCCGGGACGGCTCTTCGAAATTCGGCGTGGACAACCGCTGGGGTAACTTCCCCTCCGCATCGATCGCCTGGCGTATCAAAAATGAAGACTTCCTCAAAGATGTCTCCTGGCTCGACGATCTCAAGATCAATGCCGGCTACGGCGTCGTAGGTAACCAGGACGCCATCGGCCCCTATAACACCCTGCTGACGCTCGGCGGCGTCGGACGCTACTATAACCCTTCCAATACCACCTATCAATATCCGCAATCTTACGCTCCCAACCAGAATGCCAACCCGAACCTCAAATGGGAACAACGCGTCGGAACCAACATCGGCGTCAACTTCGCGCTGTTCGATAACCGCCTCTATGGTAGCGCCAACGTCTTCAACGATAAGACAAAAAATCTTTTGTTCAATTACACCGTTCCTGTACCGCCCTTCTTCTACAATTCGATCCTCGCCAATGTCGGAACGCTGACCAATAAAGGTGTGGAACTACAGCTGAATGGCGATATCGTCCGCGGCCGCGACTTCTCCTGGACGGCCGGAGCCCAGATCACCTTTATCCATACCCGCATCACCAGTCTTTCCGGCACCTATGACAGCACCCATATTGCCACGGATGACGTCCCTGTCGGCCAGGCGGAAGGCCGCGGCTACGCCTCCAACTATATCACCTATCTGAAGGTCGGCTACTCGCCCTATGTCTTCTATCTGCCGGAATTCGCCGGTCTCAGCTCCACCATAGATCCGGGAAGCAACAGCAACCAGCTCTATTATGATGCCAACGGCAAAAAAACGGCGGATATCACCCAGGCGAAAAGCCGCTATGTCGATCCGACACCCAAATTTACCTATGGCTTCAGCAGCACGCTCAATTACAAGGACTGGGGCCTCAATTTCTTCCTGCGTGGGGTTTACGGCCAGAAACTGTTCAACGACTTCAGCAACGTCGTCAGCAACTTCTCCCGTCTTCCCGGAAACAACATCACCAAAGAAGGTCTGACCAATGGCATCCGCGGCTCTCAGACGGCCTCCGACTACTGGCTGCAAAATGCCTCCTATCTGCGCCTGGATAACATCACGCTCTCCTATACCTTCCGTCATCTCAAAGGCCTCGAAAGCCTGCGCGTCTATACCACCGGCAGCAACCTATTCGTCCTCACGCCCTATAAAGGGATGGACCCCGAGATCCGCAACGGCGACAGCAACCAGGCCTATATCGACACGGATGTTTATGGCGACGCCTTTTATCCCCGCAGCAGGACCGTTGTATTCGGCGTCAACGTCTCATTTAAATAAGGACCTCTAAAAAATAATATATGAAGCTTGCAACAATGAAATATATAACTCCCTTCCTGCTTATCGGCAGCCTCTTCATGGGAGCCTGCACCAAACTGGACCAAAGGGTATCCAGCGTCATTCCCAACCAGGACTTCTGGCAGACACCCGAGCAGATCGCCGCCGGCATCGCCCCGGCCTATGCACAGCTCTCCGTGCTCCCGGACGGAAACTTCCAAAACCTCCAGGAGACGACCTCCGACGAACAGGTCGTCCCGGCCCGGGGGAGCGACTGGCTCGCAGATGGCCAACACATCCAGCTCTGGACACATACCTGGACAAGCCAGACCGCCCAGGTCGTAGGCGCCTGGACCGATCTCTATTCCGGCATCGGCAAGATCAACTTCATCCTCAGCATCGTCAATAGCCTGAAGCCGGCGCCCGATGGACTAAACAAGATCAATGCCGAGCTCAAGACCCTCCGCGCGCTTTACTATTACTGGACCATGGATACCTACGGCAACATCCCGCTGGTCACCGACTTCAACACCAACCCGAATACGTTGACCAACACCAGCCGCGCCGATGTCTGCAAATTCATCGAGTCGGAGCTCAAGACCAGCCTGCCGCTGCTTACCGAGGTCGTCGATCCTACCACATACGGGCGAGTTACCAAATGGACGGCCTTCTGTATCCTCGCCAAGCTCTATCTGAACTACCAGGTCTACACCGGCACGCCACGCTGGGCCGACGCCATCGCTATGTGCGACTCGGTTATCGGCAGCGGCAAATACAGCCTCGAAGCGGATTACTACAAAAATTTCTACCAGGACAACGAAAGCTCCACCGAGAACATCTTCGTCATTCCCTTTGACCACGTCAATATCGCCGGCAACAACCACGAAGCGGAAGACCTGCACTATCAGAACAACATCAACTTCCAGCTCAGCAGCGGCGCATGGAACGGTTTCTGCTCGAACGCGGAATTCTACAGCCACTTCGACACTACCTCGACCTATACGGTCAAAGGCACCGAGATCTACCGCACCTATCTCGACTCCCGCAGCGGACAGTATATCATCGGCCAGCAGTATACGCCCGTTTTTACCTATCCGCCGAATCTCAACGTCCTGTCGTATAGCTCCAACCCCGCCCTTAAGATCAAGGACGCGCAAACAGGCCTCGACCTCTCCTTTTATCCGAACATCACCGAGATCAGCAACCCCGCCGACTCCTTTCGTCTGGCCGGCGCCCGCAGCATCAAATACTTCCCCGAACCCGGCACCCAGGTCAGCATGAGCGCCGACGTACCCGTCTTCCGGCTCGCCGATATCCTCCTCATGCGCGCCGAAGCCTCGCTGCGTAATGGCACCGCCAGCGGCATAGATCTGGGTTACGTTAACATGATCCGGGCAAGGGCCTATGGCGGCGATGTATCGCATAATTGGTCGATGGGTCAGCTGACCCTGCCCAATCTCCTCGACGAACGCGCCCGCGAACTGTCACAGGAGAACTGGCGCCGCGATGATTGTATCCGCTTCGGTACCTTCGGCAATGCCCGTACGCCCAATAAAACCGTCGACGCCGACACGCACTGGCAGATCTTCCCGATCCCAAAAGTGCAACACGACGCCAATCCTAATCTGAAACAAAACCCCGGCTACCCGGCCTTTTAATGAAGCCGCTTCGCCCACTGCTGTCTTTCATCGTCCTGCTGTCCGCCTGCCACAACCCGGCGCCGGAAGACAACCTCTTCCGGCTGCTGCCGGGCACAGAGACGGGCATCACGTTCGAAAACACGGTCCGCGACAGCGCCAACTTCAATATCTTCAACTATCGTAACTTTTACAACGGCGGCGGCGTAGCCATCGGCGATATCAACAATGACGGCCGCCCCGATATCTTCTTCACCTCCAACCAGGGCTCCAACAAACTTTATCTGAACCTGGGCAACTGGCATTTCGAAGACATCACCGGCAAAGCAGGCGTTGCCGGCATCCATAAATGGCACACCGGCGTCACCATGGCCGATGTCAACGGAGACGGCTGGCTCGATATCTATGTCTCCAACAGCGGTAATATCGACGGCACCCAGCGTGAGAACGAGCTCTACATCAATCAGCACGACGGCACCTTTAAAGAAGAAGCCCATCAGTACGGCCTCGACGACAAAGGCATCGGCACGCAGGCCGTCTTCTTCGACTATGACCACGACGGCGACCTCGATTGCTTTGTACTCAACAATAGCTTTCGCCCTATCGAAAGCTTCGGCTATTCCCGCGACATCCGCAACATCCGTAGCCTCAGCGGTGGCCACCGCCTCTATCGAAACGACGGTGGCCATTTTACCGACGTCAGCGCCGCCGCCGGCATTTACGGCAGCGAAATAGGCTTCGGTCTCGGCGTCACCGTTGGCGATCTCGACAACGACGGCTGGCCGGATATCTATGTCTCCAACGACTTCTTCGAAAAGGATTATTTTTATATCAACCAGCATGACGGCACCTTCAAAGAGAACACGGAGAATGCCATGGGCCATCTCAGCCTGTCCTCCATGGGCTCCGATATCACCGATCTCAACAACGACGGCTGGCTCGATATCTTCACCACTGACATGCTTCCGGAAGGCGACTACCGGCTAAAGACCACGACCAAATTCGACAACTACAACGTCCAGAACGCTAAGCTCAAAAACGATTTCCATCACCAGTTCACCAGCAACTGTCTGCAGCTCAACAATGGCGATGGCACGTTCAGCGAGATCGCCTGCCTGGCGGGCGTAGAGGCGAGCGACTGGTCCTGGGGCGCCCTTAGCTTCGACTTCGACAACGACGGCTACAAGGACATCTTCGTCTGCAACGGCATCGCCAAAGACCTCACGGACCAGGACTTCCTGGAATATTTCGGCAGCGAAGACATCCGCGAACAGGTAGCGCGTAAAGGCTTTAACTACAAAGAATGGCTCGATAAAATGCCTTCTACGCCTATCCCCAACTACGCCTTCGTCAATCAACACGACCTGCATTTCGTCAACAAAAGCGTCCAGCTCGGTCTGGCCACATCCTCCTTCAGCAATGGCGCCGCTTATGGCGACCTCGACGGCGACGGCGATCTCGACCTCGTCGTCAACAATGAGAACTCCCCGGCCTTCGTTTATCGCAATACCACCTCTGAAACACACCGGGCACATTTTCTTACCGTCAGGCTGCAGGGCCAGGCGCCCAATACCCTCGGCTACGGCGCCCGCGTAACGCTCTATACCGCCGGCATGCAGCAGATCCTCGAACAAATGCCCAGCCGCGGTTTCGAAAGCAGCGTCGAACCCGTCCTGCATTTCGGGCTCGGCAACCACCGCCGGATCGACAGCCTCATCGTAAGATGGCCCGATAACCGTAGCCAAACGCTCCGCGCTCTGTCCGCGGATACGAGTCTCACCCTCATCCAGCAAAACGCCCGCGAAATCGCCAGACCGCAAACGCAGACCCCCCGGCCACTTTTCAAAAACCAAACGGCAACGGCCATCCGTGGGGCCATCGTCCACCACGAAAACAATTTCATCGACTTCGACCGTGAATACCTGATGCCAAAAATGCTCTCCACCGAAGGCCCCAAACTGGCCACCGGTGATCTCGACGGAGATGGGCTCGAAGACTTTATCATGGGCAGTGCCGCACACGATACCATGCGGGTATTCCTGCAAACGCCCGATGGCCATTTCCTGGAAAAGAAAGAGCCGTACTTTGCACAGGACCGCGATTACGAGAACGTCGGCCTGGAACTCGTCGACGTAGATCATGACGGTGACCTCGACCTCGTCGCCGCAGCCGGCGGTGGCCAGGAACTGCCGGGCTCCGTATTCCTGCTCTCCCGGCTCTATCTCAACGATGGCAAAGGGAATTTCTCCCGTAGCAACGCCGGCTGGCCGCCCATAGCCATCAACGCCTCCTGTATCCGGGCCATCGATCTCGATGGCGACAACCTGCCCGAGATCTTTATCGGCGGACGTAGCATCCCTGGCAGCTATGGCCATAGCCCCGGCAGCATCTTGCTTAAAAACCTGGGGCATGGCGAATTCACCAATGCCACCGCGACCCTCGCGCCCGAGCTGCAAACCATTGGCATGGTCACCGACGCCAGCTGGGCCGACATCGACGGCGACGGCCACCCTGAACTCATCATCGTGGGCGACTGGATGCCGGTCACGATCTTCAAAATGGAAAACAACCGGCTCGTCAAAGCAGAAGAGCTGCCCCATTCTTCCGGCTGGTGGAATTGTCTCACAGTCGCCGACCTCGACGGCGACGGCCGGCCCGATCTGATAGCCGGCAACAATGGCCTCAACTCGAAGCTCAGAGCGGACAAGGATCACCCCGCCCGTCTTTTCGTAGGCGATTTCAACAATAATGGCCAGTCGAAATGTGTCGCTGCGTATTATAAAACGGATGGCAAGTCCTATCCGATCAACCTTCGCGGTGATCTGGTGGCCCAGATACCACAACTGAAAAAACGATTCCTGCGCTATGACAGCTATGCGGGAAAGACCCTGGAAGAAGTGCTGACGCCCGAACAGATCGGCCAGTCGCTCCAACTCAAGGTCGAACAAACTCAAACCTGCGTCTTCTATAACCAGGGGCACGATGAATTCGCGATGCAGCCGCTTCCCATAAGGGCTCAGTTCTCCGCCACCTTCGCTATCTGGTCAGCCGACATCGATGGAGATCATCTCCCGGATCTTTTGTTGGGTGGAAATTTCTATGGACTCAAACCGGAGATCGGCCGTCTCGACGCCAGCTACGGCGTCACCCTGCTTGGCGATGGTCATCGTCATTTTCGCTACCTGCCGCCTGCCGCAAGCGGCCTGTTCATCCCCGGTGAAACACGCGACCTCCGGCGAGTC
>DASZOW010000576.1:0-3338 GCA_035550615.1 Puia sp. | reverse complement strand
GAGCCGCACTCCGCGGCTACGTACCGCGACGATAAAGGCCAGCGAAAAGCTCACCAGGAAATTAAAAAAGCCGATCCCCAGCACTCCGCCAAACACTGTTGCCAGGTACCAGGGGGCCACGTTCCTGAAACCGAGCCCATATACCGCGAGCGACATGCTTCCCGCCGAGATGGTGATATGCCGGATCTCGAAATGGATGCCGAAGATCTCGCCCCAGATACCGGCCATTCCCAAAAAGAAGCCCAGACAGATATTGCCGATCAGCGTGCCGGCATGGTTCTCCACGTACACCGATAAGCGCCCCAGCCGCTTTGCGGGCATCGACAGCCGGAGGACGGGATGTGTTTGCAGCCGCCGCGCGATATGCCCATATTTGATCTGGTTTTGTACATATCCGGCGATGATGCCGCTGAGGAAAAGGAACACCCCGGTATTACAGGCGTATAAAAGTGCAAAGCTCTGCCAGGGATGCTGATCCCGCAGCATCTTGAGCGCCGCATCGCCGGCGACCAGCTTATGGCCGAAAACGTGATCATACCCCCAGGCCAGCAGCCAGGTACCGGGAAAAACGATGAGGAGGTTCCCTACAAAAGAAGCGATCTGGCTGCGACTGACCTTGGCGACGGTGACGGCCAGATTATACAGATTGGGCTGATGTGCGTTCTTGCGGGTATCCAGCGAGCCGGCCACCGCGCTGGCCGTAAATGCAGGTTGCTTTGTCGCCAGTGTGGTATGCGTCTCTTCGATGAGGATAAAACCCAGGCTGTAGTTGATGCTATAGGCAAAGCCATGCCAGAAGATGGCCATCGGCACCTTGATCAGCAGATTCTTGATCAGCACCACCAGGCAGATCCAGGCGCCTCCGCCCATGGCGCTTTGCAGCATCCCGCGATATTCCGCCCAGGTGGAAGTAATGTATTTACCGCCCTTGGCGCCTTTGTGTTCGGCGATCTGATAGGCGAGATAACCCAGGGACTGGGACATGAATTCGAGGATGCTGTTCCGGCGGTTCTCATTGCGGATAAGCATGCGGAAGAAATCTACGAACCTGCCGCTATCGAAGGTGTCCCCTGAATCGAGCAGGCCGAGCAAAATAGAGATCCGCTCCAGGCGGTTGTCCAGCAACAGCAACATGTAGGTCTGATGCAGGCTGGCTCCCTGAACGCTATCGTTGTCGCGTACGTGCTCGATACATTCGTGACACCAGGCGATCACTTCCTTGAGCTTTTCCGACAGCTCGATCAATGTCCCGTTGCGGCTGCCCTCATCCGACAGCCGTTCTTCCAGGTCATGGACCAGGTAGTTCTGCGTCAAAAAAGGATTTTCGTTGCGATACTGCTCAGGGATATAGTTGAGCACGTCTTTTTCGAGACCCAGCTGGGCGACCTGGAAAGAAAGCGTCTTCAGCGCGAGCAGCAGCTGCTGCAGGATCCGCTGGTCGTCGATGTGGAGCGACAGCCCGAGCGTTTCGAAGAAAGCGATCCAGTCTGTACGGGGGATGTCTTCGACCCAGATATAGTCGTGGCGGCGAAAAAAGACGCGGTTCAATACAAACAGGAAATCGTTCTCGGACTGAAGCGGCGGGAGCAATTTATGCCGCAATCTGCCGAACAGCTCCTGCCAGAAACCGCGGGCCAGCGGGATTCCGCTTTCGGTGAGCGCCGAGGACAAATCTGTACGGACGAGCTGCGAGAGGATCGCGTGGCGGAGATTGGAGAGAACGATCGCATTTCGATGCAGGGTTGCGGTCATCGCCCGGAGATTGCCGGTAGCATCGCGCCGGCCGCCGCGCGGCCGGATCACGGAAAAAAAGCCGACCAGGAAGTCCAGTCCGCCGTGACTGTCGGCGATGGAAAGAACAGTCGACCGGTTGGAAACCGTCTCGATAAAGTCGGGCCTGGTCTTTTTCTTTTTTCCAAACATAGCGTTAGTTGATAAATTCCCCGCGTATCATGACGCGCCCGATATGATCCGTGCCAAAGGCATAAGGAAGATATGCGAGCGAGGGCACCGGACGGGTGAGGATCAGGTTGGCCCATTTGCCCGGCGTGATACTACCCAGCATATCTCCCAGCGACATGGCATAGGCCCCATTGATCGTAGCCGCATTGACAGCCTCTTCGGGCAGCATGCGCATGCCGGTGCAAGCCATGGCGACCACCAGGTTCATGTTCCCGCTTGGGGAAGAGCCGGGGTTGAGATCTGAAGCGAGGGCGATGCGGCAGCCTGCGTCGATCAGGGCGCGTGCCGGTGGATAGGGCATTCGCAGGAACCAGGCGGCCGTCGGCAGCAAAGTGCCGATGGTGTCGGATCCCGCCAATGTGGCGATGGCGTCAGCATCCATGGACTCGAGATGATCGACGGAAAGCGCCCCCAGCCGGACGCCGGTCTGCACGCCGCCCGAGCAATGCAATTGGTTGGCATGGATCTTCGCCGGCAGTCCCAGGGCCTGACCGGCCCGGATCAGCACCCCCGTCTCGGCGGGACTAAAGAATCCCTGTTCACAAAATACATCGATATAATCGGCCAGGCTTTCCGCGGCGATCACGGGCAGCATGTCACGAATGACCAGATCGATATATCCCTGGTGATCGTCCCGGTATGCCGCCGGATAGGCATGCGCCCCCAGGAAGCTAACTTTTATGGGGATGCGCGAGCGATCCCGAAGCTTTCCGATGACGCGTAACATCCTGAGCTCGCCTTCTATCGATAACCCATAACCGCTTTTTATTTCGATGGCGCCGGTTCCCAGCCGGGACAGCTCTTCCAACCGCCGCCAGGCGTCGGCGAAAAGCACTTCTTCCGGCGTCTCGGCCAGGCGCCGCGCGCTGTTAAGGATCCCCCCACCCCTGGCATTGATCTCGGCATAGCTGAGCCCCCGGATCTTATCCACGAATTCCGACTCGCGGCTTCCGGCAAAGACCAGATGGGTATGGCTGTCGACCCAGGCAGGCAGGACCAGGCAACCGGCGGCGTCGATGGCGGCGTCAGTACCGCGGAGCAGCTTCAGGTCAGAAGGCAGCGAGGACATGGTTCCCAACGCAGCGATCCGGTCGTCCTCGATATGCAACCAGGCATCGTCGATAGCCGGTAAAATCGCCAGCTCACCGCCGCGGAGCGGATGGCTATCCATGCGCGTGTTCACCAGCTGCCGGATATTGTAGATGAGTCGGGATGACATGCCCGAAGATAGCGTTTCCGGGCTGCTATAAAAAATCTGCTTTATCCAGTTTCCGGCCGATACGGCAGGCCGCATTGATCAGTCCCACGTGGCTATAGGTCTGCGGAAAATTGCCCCATTGCGAGCCATCGGCGTTGGCATCCTCGCTAAAGATGCC
>DASZOW010000575.1:0-4358 GCA_035550615.1 Puia sp. | reverse complement strand
GGATACCTACTTCCCTCGTCCGCTGCTCCGTTGTAAAAGAGGCCAGACCGAACAAACCGAGACAGGAGATAAATACCGCCAGCGCTGCAAAAAAACCGGCCAGCTTGCTCATCCTTATCTCGGAGGCAAATTTCAGGGCATAGTCTTCGTCCGCAAACTGGTAGTCGAATGGCGCCGACGGAACAAGCTTTTTCATGACTGCGGCTATCTTCGGCAGGGCCCGGTTCATGGCCACGCCGGGTTTTACCTTTATTTCGATCCAGTTAACCCCGCCGTTCAGCCCTTTTTGGTAATACACGATCGGCTTTGCCGGCGCGTAGGGCGACTCCACTACCATATTCCTGACGACTCCGATGATCCTGTATCGCATCACCTGCGATCTATCCATCCACCATGTCCAGGTGACTGGTGTTCCTATAGGGTCCTTTAAGCCCATTTGTTTCATCGCCGATTCGTTTATTATCATGCCAGACGAATCCTGGGGCGAGTCTCTGTTAAAATCTCTTCCCAGCACGAACTGCCAGCCGACGGTTTTTCCATATTCCGGCGATACGGCCAGGGTGCCATAGTTTTGTTCTTTATTCGGGTCGTATCCCGGCCATTGGAAGCCACCATTGTTGGAGGCCAGCTCGGTCACTTTTCCCATCGACTCCGCCATTTCTTCTACCACTCCTGTTTTGAGCAATTCGACGCGCATCAGGTCCTTGTTCCCGTAAAAGTCATCCGATCGCATGTTGACCATGATGAGGCCCTCGCGGGAATAGCCTACGGGCCGGTCCTGGGCGTGTCTCACCTGTTGCAGGATGATCACGGTACAGTTGATGAGCGCCACGGATATGGTAAACTGCAGGACCACCAGCGCTTTCCTTGGGATCACGGATGCCCTGCCCAATCGCGCATGGCCTTTGAGCGCTTTTACGGGTTGGAAAGAGGAGAGGTACAAAGCCGGATAACTCCCTGCGATGAGACCGGTGACGACAATAAAAGCGAGGCTGATCACCCAGAACCATGGGTTGGCCCAGGGGATGTTCATTTGTTTAGCAGCCAACTGGTTGAACCAGTCCAGCGATGCTTGCGCGAGGATCAGCGCTATTGCGAAAGCGATCGCCACAAGTACCAGCGACTCGCCGAAGAACTGCGCGATCAGCTGTCGTCTCAACGAACCGACGGCTTTCCGGATGCCTACCTCCCGGGCGCGCCTCTCGCTGCGGGCGGTCGAAAGATTCATGAAATTGATACAGGCCAGCACCAGAACGAATGCGCCGATCAGCCCGACGAGCCAGACCATTCTCGACGGCGAAATATCCGAGGCTCTCGAAAACCTGTCGGCGGCCTCCAGATGCCATTTAGACATAGGATAAAGTGTGATCTGCGGATGTACCGACAGTTCCTGCTTGCTGTTCTGGTCATCGAGATGCCGGAGGTTTTCGATCTCGATATCCCCGATGCGGCGGTCGACATCGGCAAAGCTGGTCCCCGGCTTCAGCTCCACAAACATGCGCATGTAATGATTGAACCATTCCGTGGCCGTCGTGGTTACCCATTGATTTTTACTAAGCCAAAGGCGGAAGGGCGCGAGGTACCTGATCTTGTGCAGATCCGTGTTCATCGGCAGGTCTTCGTAGACACCGGTAACAGTGACTGCCGTATTCTTTCCAATAAGCACGGTTTTGCCGATCGGGTCCGCGTCGCCAAACAAAGCGATAGCCACGGACCGCGCCAGGAGTATGGAATGCATATCCGACAGACCCGCCCGGCTGCCGCTGACCATCTTCAGGGAGAACAGATCGGGCGCCTCCTCGTCCATGTATTGGCCCTGACAGGACATTTTCTTTTCCCCGGCGGTTAGTATCTCCGGCCCCGTGTAGGTGGATCTGACCATCCGCTTGAAATTTTGCCGGTATTTTTCCCTGAGCTCAAAAGCCAGCGGATAAGACAGTACCGGGCTCACAAAATTATCCCGGTGATGAGGGTCTTTGCCCTTGATCGCAACCTTCGCGATACGGTCATAATTATCGTGATAAGTATTGAAGGATAGTTCGTCGTACAGCCATAGGCCGGTGAGGATGGCCACCGCTGTTCCCACCGTCAGGCCGCTGATGTTGATAAAAGAAGAAATTCGATTTTTCCGCAAGTTGCGGCAGGCTAATTTGAAATTTTCTCTGAGCATGAGGAAAAGATTTGGTCAATATTCTTCAGCAACCTCGATGCCGAATCGCAGCGGATTGATTTTCAGGCCCTGGCAAAAACCGGGTTATGCACCTGGCTCATTTTCGTTACAGGAATTGTCCATTTCTGAACAGTTCATTGGGAAGAGAACAGAAAGGAACATATCAGTTCATTGGGAAGAGCATAGAAAGGACCTTATGGGGATATAACAAATGGGCTGGTTTTCGCTCCGGGGATTTGGCGTTACTTCCAGATCACTGTTCCGACAAATCTGCGGTGTTCTATAAGCCCCAGGTAGCGGGAATCGCGGCTATTGCCCCGGTTATCCCCAAGTACGAACCATCGTCCTTCCGGCACACGGACAGGCCCGAAATTATCCCGGTTCCAGTTCTTCTTATAGGTCAGAAAGATATCTTCGTCCCGAAGTCCGGGCGGTAGGATATAACGTTCGCATTTCCCGGGCAGCCTGGTTACAATGGATTGTTCGAGCGAGATATAAAGGGTGTTGGTATAGGGCGGAATGGTATAGGCCTGTTTCTGGTCATAGGCGATGTCCGTGCAATCCTGCAGGGCGAGTTTGAAAACGTGTTTCAGCGCAAGCGTGTTATCCACATTTTCGCCATTGATATGGAGGACGCCCGCCTTGATCTCGAGCGTGTCGCCGGGCATTCCGCATAACCGGTGGGTGAGGATGGTAATGCCATGCGGGGGCACGATGGCGCGATAGCTGATAAGGTCGAACCGCCTGGGCTTCCTGATGCGGGTGGTCAGAAAGAACCTGCCGGGTTTCAGCGATGGCTCGCTGGAAAAGTTATTAACTCTCAACAGTTTCAAGTTTAGGCAGCTTTAGGGGTCTGCTAAAATACGTAAATTGCACCCATGCAGCAATACCTTGATCTTCTTCAGCATATTCTGGATAATGGCGCCCGGAAGACCGACCGGACCGGCACCGGCACCCTGAGCTGTTTCGGCTATCAGATGCGGTTCGATCTGTCGAAAGGATTTCCGATGGTCACCACCAAGAAGCTGCATCTCAAAAGCATCGTTTATGAGCTGTTATGGTTCCTGAAAGGCGACACCAATATCAAATACCTGAAAGATCATGGGGTGAGCATCTGGGACGAATGGGCCGATGCCAACGGAGAGCTCGGTCCGGTCTATGGGAAACAATGGCGTAGCTGGGAAGGTGCCGATGGCAGGACCGTAGACCAGATCACCCAGCTCATAGAGCAGATAAAAAAAAGCCCGGACAGCCGCCGGCTGATCGTCAGCGCGTGGAATGTCGCCGACCTTCCGGAGATGGCGCTGATGCCTTGCCACGCCCTCTTCCAGTTTTATGTCGCCCCCGATGCCAAAGGCCGGCAACGGCTAAGCTGCCAGCTTTATCAGCGAAGTGCGGACGTATTCCTGGGCGTGCCCTTCAATGTCGCGTCATACGCCCTGCTGACGCTGATGGTGGCGCAGGTATGCGGGCTCGAACCGGGTGAGTTCATCCACACCTTCGGGGATGTACACCTGTACAGCAATCACCTGGAGCAGGCCAGGCTACAGCTCACCCGTACGCCCTATCCGCTGCCGGTGATGAAGCTCAACCCCGCCATAAAGGACATTTTCGGGTTCGGGTATGACGATTTTACTTTAGAGAATTATCAAAGTCACCCCGCCATAAAAGCTCCCGTAGCCGTCTAAATATTTGGCCCATGATCATCAGTCTGATTGTTGCAGCAAGTACGAACAACGCTATCGGCAAAGACAACAAGCTTCTGTGGCATCTTCCCAACGACATGAAATTCTTCAAGAACACTACATGGGGTATGCCGGTGGTCATGGGTCGAAAGACCTTTGAGGCGCTTGCCGGCGAACCGCTCCCCGGCCGGTTCAATTTCGTGGTCACACGGAACAAAGACTGGCGCCCGGCCCGCGGTAAAGTGCAGGTAGCATCGGATATCCCATCCGCGCTTAAACTGGCGGTCGATACCGATTGCAAAGAGACTTTCATCATCGGCGGCGGCGAGATCTATAGAGAATCCATATCGATCGCCGACCGCATTTATATGACGCGGGTACACGCGGTGCTCGATGGCGATACCTTTTTCCCGGAGATCGATGAGGCGCAATGGACGCTGGCCAGCAACCTGGATTTTCCGGCCGACGAGAAACATGCTTATGCTTATAGCTTCCAGCTATGG
>DASZOW010000574.1:0-15392 GCA_035550615.1 Puia sp. | reverse complement strand
CTTCCAGCTCGGCGTCAAGCAGGCCTTTTTGGGCAGTGACCACTTCAAGGTAATTAGCCGCTCCGGTAGCATAAAGATCATTGGCGTTGGTGACAGCATTAGCCAATGCCCTGGCCTCATCCTCTTTGAGCTCGAATAGATGCCGGTAGTTGTCGACAGCCTGAAGTTCGGTGTATACTTCGCTAACGGCCTGTAAGATGTTTTTTTGGTATGTGTATAGGGCCCCGGCCTGCTGTGCGTTGGCAACGCCATAGTCCGCCTTCAATTGCCGGCGGTTGATAATCGGCGCGGTCAGGCCGCCCAATAGGCCGAAAACCAGTGATCCCGGCTTAAACAACAGCGACACGGTAAACGCATTTACGCCAGCATACGGGGTAATGGTAAAGGATGGCAAAAAGGCTTTTCTTGCCGCTTCGACATTTGCCCGGCTTGCATTGAGTTCCCACTCCGCCTGTTGTATATCGCTGCGTCTTGCCAACAGCCCCGATGGTACCCCCGCCTGCAATTGCTGCGGCATCTGCTGGGCCAGGATCGATCTGCTTCTGGTAACGGGCTGCGGGAACCTCCCCAACAGCGTGTTGAGCTGTGTTTCTATCCGGGTAATGTTCTGCTTTATCTCGAATTCAAAACTTTTTGTGTGCAGCAGCTGCCCTTTAAACTGCTGTACTGCGAGCTCTGTCGCACGGCCGCCCTCTTTCTGGGCCTGCACCATCTCGTAGGCTTTTTCCTGCAGCTGGATATTGCGCCCGATGATCGACATATTATCGTCCTGCGCCAGCAGCTCATAATATAAGCCGGCGACGGTGGCTACCAGCTGCGTTGTAACCCATTGCCTGCCTTTTTCGGTAGCAAAGTAATGGGCTACAGCGGCTTTCTTGCGCTGTTTCAGCTTGCCCCATACGTCGATCTCCCAGCTGCTGCGCAAGCCGAGGAATACGTCGGTAGTCGGCCTGGGAATATGCTGATCTTTGGAGATATTCCCGGAAAGGTTTGTGTCGAAATTGCCTACGCCGTTCATGGTGTAATCACCGTACCGCTCTACTCCCCCGCTTGCTGCGATGCTCAGCTGCGGCGTCAGCGCCGCCTGGGCATAACGGATATTGGCCTTGGCGGCCATCACCCGCTGTAAGGCGATATTCATATCAGGATTGTTATGTACTGCAATGTCGATCAACCGGACAAGATTGGAATCGGGGAAGAAACGCTGGATCGGTAGATCGGCCGCAGTCATGGTATCGGCATGGCCATTAAAAGTTGCCGGCAAAGCCTGCTCGTTTTGTACCGTCGTTCTTCGGGGTACGTTGCAGGCCGCCAGCAGGATCAATACACAGGGATACAGATAAAACGGGCTCTTTATATATTTCATGACTATTTTATAAGTTTTTGCCTTTTTTCGGCAAGTGTTGCAAAAATTACATACAGCCCCGGTATAAGCACTACCCCGAACACGGTCCCCGACAGCATTCCAAATGCCGCGGATGTACCGATCGAGCGATTGCCCAAAGCCCCGGCGCCGGATGCAATACATAAGGGGATAAGACCGGCAATAAATGCAAAGGATGTCATCAGAATAGGCCGGAGACGCGAGGTAGCGCCCTGTACGGCGGATTGAATGATGGAGTGTCCTTCCTTGCGGCGAAGAATTGCAAACTCCACAATTAAAATGGCATTCTTGCCGAGCAGGCCGATAAGCATGATCAGCGCTACCTGGGCGTAGATGTTGTTTTCCAGGCCGGCCAATTTCAATCCTGCGAAGGCGCCGAATATCCCCGCCGGCAGCGATAGGATGACAGGCAAAGGCAGTAAAAAGCTTTCGTACTGCGCGGCCAGCAGCAGGTAGACGAACACAAGACAAATAATAAATACGTATATGGCCTGGTTGCCGCTTAGGATCTGTTCCCGGGTGATCCCGCTCCACTCGTACCCAAAACCTCTCGGTAGTTTTTGTTTTGCGAGTTTTTCGGCGGCTGCGATGGCTTCGCCGCTGCTATGCCCGGGAGAGGCGTCGCCTGTTACGAGTGCGGAACTATACATGTTGTACCTGGTAAGCTGCTCGGGACCAAATACTCTTTGCAGGGTTATAAAGGATGAAAAGGGCACCATTTCCCCCTTGTTGTTTTTTACATGCAGGTTCAAGATGTCCTCGGGCTTGGTTCGATAGTTCGGTAATGCTTGCACCATGACCTTGTACATTTGACCGAAACGGATAAAGTTGGTGGCGTAATAGCTGCCGAGTAATGTTTGCAGCGTATTCATGGCATTGTCGATGGTTATCCCGTTTTTGGCGGCCATATCCTGGTCGACATGGATCATATACTGCGGAAAGTTGGGATCGAAGTCGGTAAATGCCGAGCCAATGGCCTTATCTTTTTTCAGCGCATCGATAAAGTCGTTGGTGACATTGGCAGTTTGCTGCAAGTTGCCGCTGCCGGTTTTGTCGAGTATCCGCAACTCGAAACCGCTGCTGTTACCGAAGCCGGGCACTGTGGGCGGCAAAAGATACTCGACGCTGGCGTCGCTGATGAACCCCGTTTTTTCTTCCAGCTCGCGCACGATCTCGTACACCGATTGTTTACGCTCTTCCCACCCCTTGAGGTTTATCATGCCCATGCCATAAGACGAACCGGCTACTTCGGTCACGAGGCTGTAGCCGGAAAGGGTTGTAACATTCTCCACGGATGGCATTTTGCCGGCTACTTTTTCTATCTCGTCCAGTACTTTTTCGGTACGCTCGACGGTGCTACCCGGTGGTGTCGTAACACTGACATAGATCATGCCCTGATCTTCCGTAGGGATAAAGCCCGCCGGCAAGATGGCGCTTATGCCCCAGGTAGCGGCAAAAAATAAGAATAAGAGGCCGAGGGTAAAGCCCTTGCGCACGGCGACAAAGCCGACGATGCCCCTGTACTTTTTTTCTGTGGCGTTATAGCCTTTATTGAAAAGGGCATAAAACCGCTGCATCAGGTTTTTCTTTTTGCGTTCGGGGGCATGTCGCAGCATCAAGGCGCATAGGGCAGGCGTCAGCGTCAAAGCGTTCACGCCAGAAATGATGATCGATATCGCCAGCGTCAAAGAGAATTGCCGGTAAAATACCCCGGCGGGGCCCGAGAGAAACGCCACCGGTACAAAGACGGCCGACATGACCAGGGTAATGGCTATGATCGCGCCGCTTATCTCCCTCATGGCGGCGATGGTCGCTTCCATGGCAGACATGTGGTGTTCCATCATTTTCACGTGGACGGCCTCTACGACGACAATTGCGTTGTCGACGACGATACCTATGGCCAGCACCAATGCAAAAAGTGTAAGCAGGTTGATGGAGAACCCCAGCAATTGCATAAAGCACAAGGTGCCTATAAGTGCAACAGGCACTGCCAGCGCAGGAATAAGGGTGGAACGAAAATCCTGCAGGAAGATGAATACTACTATGAAAACCAGGATAAATGCTTCAAACAGGGTTCTTATAACTTCGTGAATGGAGGCATCCAGAAAGCGGGAAACGTCGTAGGCATAATTGTATTCCATGCCGGGCGGAAAAGTTGTTTTCTTCAACTCCGCCATGCGTTTTTTGACATTTTGGATTACCTCCCGTGCGTTGGAGCCCGGGCGTTGCTTAAGTTCGATGGAGGCAGAATAGCGGCCATCTGTTTTCGAGGCCATATTATAGGTCAGCGCCCCGAATTCGATATCAGCTACATCTTTTAGCCGCAAAATAGACCCGTTGTTATCGGCACGCAATACGATGTTTCCATAGTCTGCCGGTTCCGAAAATTTTCCGGTATAGCGCAGCACGTATTGCATTGCCTGGGATCTGCGTCCGCTGCTTTCTCCCGTTTTACCGGGAGCTGCTTCCACGTTCTGGCTTCGAAGCGCGTTGATGACGTCGTCGGCGGAAATATCGTAGGCCAGCATCCTGTCCGGCTTAAGCCATACGCGCATGGAGTATTCCCTGCTGCCCATGATCTCGACAAACCCTACGCCATCGATCCTCTTGAGCTCCTGGAGGACGTTGATGTCTGCAAAATTGTAAATGAATTTCTCGTCAGCGGTGCTGTCCGTGCTGGTAATGTTGAGGTAAAGCAGCATGCTGTTTACTTCTTTTTCCGTAGTGACACCTGCTTTGATCACTTCTTCGGGCAGTTCGTCCAGCACTGTGGTAACGCGGTTTTGCACATTGACCGCTGCCTGGTCCGGATCGGTGCCTACTTTGAATGAGATGTTTACCAGCGTGACGCCATCGTTACTGGTAACAGAGGTCATATAAGTCATGCCCGGCACACCGTTGATGGCACGTTCGAGCGGGATGGCAACGGCCTTGGCGCACACCTCTGCATTGGCGCCGGTATATTTTGCAGTAACGACGACAGATGGGGGTACGATATCCGGGAACTGGGTGACTGGCAGTGTAAACAAGGCAAGCACCCCGAGCATAGTGATAATAAGCGAAATAACAAGCGAGAGTACGGGCCTGCGTATGAACGTATCGACCATATCGGCAACAAATTATTTTTTAGCAATAAGGCTATCTGTATTGATGTATTTGGGCTTTATATGCGTGCCGTCGCGGAGGTTTTGCACGCCTTCATACACTATCATATCGCCCGCTTTAAGCCCGGACTGCATGAGGTAATAGTGGTCGATGCGTGCTTTGGGTACGAACCCCCGCATATGGGTAACATTGTCCTTATCCAGCAAGAAGACATAGTCTTTGTCCTGTATTTCGAATACTGACTTTTGCGGGATCAGGATCACATTATCCTCCTCGGTCGTGAGCCTTACCTTTCCGGAAGCGCCGTGCTTGAGGAGCTTGTCGGGGTTGTCGAAGCGCGCCCGGAAGGCTATAGACCCGGTACTGTTATCGAACTTGCCGCTTTGTGTTTCGATCCTGCCTTTATACGGGTATTTCGAGCCGTCCGCGAGTATCAGCTGGATGGCGCCGGCCAGTGCCCGCGGGTCTTTGTGCAGCACTTTTTTGTATTGGAGGTATTCGTTTTCAGAGACGTTAAAATAGGCATATACCTCATGGGCGTCGGAAATTGTGGTCAGCAGGGTGCCCTGGTCGACAAGGCTGCCTGCCTTGAGCGGGATGCGGTCGAGGACACCGTCGAAGGGCGCCAGGACCTTTGTGTAGGAAAGCTGGGTTTCCGCATCCGCCTCCTCGGCTTTTGCTTCGTCGACTTTTGCATTGGCGGCCTTAAGCTTTGCTTCTGCCAGGTCGAGATCGGTTTGGGTTACCACATTTTTACTTACCAGGATCGTTGTGCGGCCGACTTCCAGTTCTGCCGACTTGGCTTCTGCAATGGCGTTCGTTACGCTCGCTTTTGCTTTGGCCAGGGCTATTACGAATTCCCGGTCGCTGAGCTGGAAGAGCGGCTGGCCCTTTTTAACGGTTTCGCCTTCGTCTACGAAGATGGCCTCCAGAAAGCCTTGCACGCGGGCGCGGATCTCGACATTTTTTAATGCCTGTATGTCGGTAACGTATTCGCGGTATAGAACGGTGTCTTTTTTTTCGAGTTTTATTACCGGCAAAGCCGAGTTGTTAGCGGAATTTTCTTTATTATTTTCGGTATTACAGGCTGTGAACAAGATAATAGTTGAAATAGACAGGGAAACGGAAGTTGCAAGACTTGTCAGCTTCATTTGTTTACATTGAAGAAGAATAAATAATGGCCTATACGCATATTGCACACGTATAGCCGGCACCAAAGCATTGGCTTAGATAGAGAGAGGTCCTGTAAACGGGAAAGCTAAAACGGCGTTAGCCGGAAGAGGAAGTCGTGATGTTGCGGAACCGGAAACCGCCTGGGATGGTATGTCGAGTGGATCACGGCCACATCGGCCGGCGTTGTAATGGCAGCACTGCCTGCGGCGCAGAGAAACTGTGTCGATTGTATGGATACCGGCCTGAAGGTTTCGTTGAAAACGCTGCAATGAACGTCGATGCCTGAATTGCCGGGGGAAGAGTCATCGCTCATGATATCCAGCAGATACTGCAGTACGGTCTGCGAATGTGCCGGGGTCTTGCCGGAATGCTGATGTATGAACGCGCTGCTGTCGCAACACTTTGCGGGCAGTGTCGTCAGCACGTTAGAGAAACAGCATAACAGTAGATATCCAATGACTTTTTTTACCATCAGGACGAATTGCCGCAAAATTAGTGAATTATAGATAAAATGAAGAAAGGGCTACGATCGGTAGCCCTTTTCCGCAGGAGTTCTGCATGTAGCGAGATCGGGATTTGAACCCGAGACCTCAGGGTTATGAATCCTGTGCTCTAACCAACTGAGCTATCTCGCCGGGTGGCCGTTGTCAGAATAGCACGTAGCGTACGCTTAAACGGGGTGCAAAAATAGGGGAAAATAATGGGAAAAAGCAACGAAGGGTCGTTGAAAAATGGATCGCCCGGCGACCGCGGCGGAAGATGGTATGCACCGCCCGGCTGACAATAAAAAGGCCCTCTGTAGAAACAGAAGGCCGTCTAACGATTGCTTGCCATATGAAAAATCTTCAAAAGATCGATGTCATGTGCCCACAAATTTAGGGTCCGGACGGCAGCTAAAAAAGAACCGAATAATATCAAAAAGTTAAATTGCTAAATCGGTTTATCTAAGTTCGGTCGATATTTGGTCCTCCGCTGCTTTCTTATGCAAGATCAGCGTTTTTTCTGAAAAACCGAAAAGATTTGGACAAGTTTTTATGAATTTCCCGGAAAATAGGTAGAAAACAAAACATTAAAATATTTTTAAATTCAAATATTGAAGACGAATCGGGCCAATATTGTCCGATCGGGTGGGCTAATCGGCAGAATCGGTAAAGTGGCAGATAAAGTATGATAAATGTTAATATGAAATCTATTTTTGAGCCCCGGGATATACTGTCAGCGCCTTCTCCAAACAATCCATGGCTTTTTCCAGATCATCTGTATTCAATACGTATGCCAGCCTTACCTCCTTCTTCCCTAGCCCCTGCGTTCCATAAAAACCGCCGGCCGGCGCCAGCATCACCGTCTGGTCCTTGTAAGAGAAAGACTCCAACAGCCATTGGCAGAACACATCGGTGTCATCCACCGGCAGACTTGCTATTGCATAGAAGGCCCCGCCGGGATTTGGGCAATAGACGCCGGGCATCCGGTTAAGCCGGCTTACCAAGACATCCCGCCTTTTCAGATATTCTGCTTTAGTTGCATTGAAATAGTCTGCAGGCAGATCGCAAGCCGCTTCTCCGAGGATCTGAGAAAAAGAGGGGGGGCTCAGCCTGGCCTGTGCAAACTTCATCACCGTATCGAGGACCGCCTGGTTACGGGTCACCAGCGCACCGATCCGTCCGCCGCAGGCACTATACCTTTTGGAGATGGTATCCATCATCAACACATTCTGTTCGGCGCCTTTCAGGTTCATGGCGCTGAGGTGTGTCCCACTATAACAGAAGTCGCGGTAGGCTTCGTCGGAAAAAAGATAAAGATTATGCCGGACTATGATATCCCGGAGCGTCTCCATCTCTTCCCGGCTATAGAGATACCCGGTGGGGTTATTGGGATTGCAGATCACGATGGCCTTTGTACGAGCAGTGATCATCTTCTCGATCTCGGCCACCGGCGGAAGTGCAAATCCATTTTCTATATAGGAGGTCAGTGGCTTGACCACCACATTCGCCGCCACCGCAAAGCCATTGTAGTTGGCATAAAAGGGCTCAGGGATGATCACTTCGTCGCCTGCATCCAGACAGCTCATGAATCCGAAAAGGATGGCTTCGGAACCGCCGGTGGTAACGATGATCTGCTGATAGCCGACATCTATGCTTACCCGTTTATAATAGGCCGAAAGCTTGCGCCGGTAACTTTCGTTCCCCGCGCTGTGGCTGTATTCGAGGACCTTGAAGTCGAAGTTCCGCACGGCATCGAGCGCCATTTTGGGCGTTTCGATATCCGGTTGACCGATATTCAGATGAAATACCCTGACGCCTTTCTTTTTGGCGGCTTCGGCATACGGCACGAGCTTCCGGATCGGTGAAGCCGGCATCTGCTGTCCGCGGTGGCTGATGTTTAACATGGCGCAAAATTAAAAAAAAAGCCCCCTGCACGGCAGGGGGCTCCATGATTTAAATGGTTTACCTGCTCCCTTTGCCTCCTTTGGCTGCTTCATATTTGGCATACGCATCGGGGGTCAGGACCTCACCTGTGATGTGCAGTTGCAGGGGCATATCTACGCCGGCCACTTTGATGGTAACCGTCTTGTTAAAAGGACCTGCAACGGCTGCATTGAAGCCCGTCTTGATCACATCCGACTTGCCTTTCTGGATGGCCCCTTCCGGCTTTACCGGGGTAGTACAGCCACAGGAAGCCATAGCCGACTCGATGATCACCGGGTTATCGCTGGTATTTGTAAAGTTAAAATCGTGGGTTACGGGAACATTTTGTTTGATCTTACCGAAATCATAGGAAAGCTCTTTGAACTTCAGCACGTCCTCCGCTTTCTTTGCTTGGGCAAACACACTCGCACTCAGGATAACTGCACTGGCAAATAGGAATAGTTTCTTCATTTTACTATTAATTTATTTGTTTTAATAATTGAACCGAGGAATTCTCCGGCGCCGAGGTGGGCGGAACGGAATATACCTCCCCGCTGATCGTAAGGGTCTTTGTCCGGTTAGTGTTATATATGATGGTGACCGTCTTGGTAAAGGGCCCCTGGGCGTAGGCGTTGTATCCTACCCGGATCTTTGCGGTCGCGCCGGCTTCGATGGCGTCACGGCTCCAGACAGGGGTAGTGCATCCGCATGACGCCTGGACATTGTCCAGTTTCAGGGAGGTTGTCCCGGTATTTACGATCTCGAATGTATATGTGGCGGGACGACCCTGAGGGATCTTACCGAAGTTATGACTGTTCTCTTTGACCTGCAGAACATCGGGCGGCGGGGGTAATGCGGTCCCTCCGTTATTCACCGATTGTGCACGAACTCCAACAACGGTGGTAAAAAGGCTGATCACAATTGCTAATTTTTTCATAGTTTGGCTGCGTTAAGCTACTGACTTTTGACCAGTTATAAAATTAAGTACTTAACGGCAGCTTTACCAATAAATTATTGCCTATTTTATTTTTTTAACAATCAATGAGATACGAGTGTTACTTATTGGTTTCAAACGTTCACTCCAATGGAAAGTTTAACTCCCACCGAGGTCCTCGATCCTGAAAAGCTATCCTTCGATAAGTTCAGGGACGAGGTGTTGAAAGATTATCGGTCCGCCTGCGAGAGCCGCGAGGCAAGTCTGCTGGGTCGGAAAGAGGTGTTGACGGGGAAGGCCAAATTCGGCATCTTCGGAGACGGCAAGGAAGTGCCCCAGGTGGCGATGGCCAAATTTTTCCGTCCGGGCGATTTCTATGCGGGGTATTATCGTGATCAGACCTTTGCGTTTGCGACGGGGGCCGCAACTATCGAAGAATTCTTTTCACAGCTATATGCCGATCCGGACCCCAGCCATGATCCGCATAGCGCCGGCCGGCAGATGAACTCACATTTCGCCACGGCCTTTGTAGACACGGACGGCTCTCCGCTCGACCTCGTGAACCGGAAGAACCTCACGGCCGGGCTGGCGCCCACTGCCGCCCAGATGCCCAAAGCCCTGGGACTGGCTACCGCGTCGAAAGCTTTCCGCGAAGTAGGCGTGCTGCAACAGTTCACCGAACTGTCCAATAACGGCAATGAGATCTGCTTTTGCACCATCGGAGACGCTTCCACCAGCGAAGGGCATTTTTGGGAGGCGCTGAACGCTGCGGGCGTCCTGCAGGTGCCCCTGGCCATATTTGTCTGGGACGACGGCTACGGCATCTCGGTCCCGCGGCAATATCAGACCACCAAAGGATCTATCTCGGAAGTCCTCAAAGGCTTCCAGAAAAAGGAGGGCACCAATGGTATCGATATCTACAAGGTCAAGGCCTGGGATTATGCCGGGATGTGCGAGACCTTCGAGATCGGTCTGCGCGCCGTGCGGCAGACACACACACCGGCCTTATTCCATGTGGAAGAAGTGACGCAGCCCCAGGGTCATTCCACTTCGGGTAGTCACGAGCGGTATAAGACGCCGGAACGCCTGGAATGGGAGAGGGAATGGGATGGCATCAAAAAAATGAAGGAATGGATCATCGATAATGCGCTGGCGAGCGAGGATGAGCTAAACGATATCGAGACCGAAGCCAAGGAATTTACCCGTCATAGCCGGAATCTTGCCTGGGAAAAATACCAGGCGCCGATCCGGGTACAGGTCACCCGCGCGGCAGAGTTGATCCGCGAGATGGCCAACCAGACATCCGATCACTCGGTGCAGTTGCAGAAGTTGGCCTCGGCCCTAGCGGCTAACCGCGAACCCGGCAGAAAAGAGGTGTTGCAGACGCTGCACCACGCCATCGGACTCGTGGGCGGCAACGCGGCCATCAGCCAAAATGCAAAAAATTATTACAACGAGCTTAAAATATACAACGCCGGGTTGTACAATACCCATCTGTATCACGAAGGGGCCCGCAACATCCTGCAGGTGCCTGAGATAAAGGCTGTCTATACTCCCAATGCACCTATCCTGAACGGATATGAAGTGCTGAACCGCTATTTCGACGAGCTTTTTGCGAACAATCCAAAGGTGCTGGCCTTTGGCGAGGATCTCGGCAAGATCGGGGATGTCAACCAGGGATTTGCGGGCTTGCAGGCCAAACATGGCGAGGATCGGATCTACGACACGGGGATCAGGGAGCTGACCATCATGGGACAAGGTATCGGTATGGCCTTCCGGGGGCTGCGGCCTATAGCCGAGATCCAGTATATCGACTATCTGCTTTATGGCCTACAGCCGCTCAGCGACGATCTGGCTTCGTTGCAATACCGTACGGCCGGCCGTCAAACTGCCCCGGTGATCGTCCGTACCCGCGGTCACAGGCTCGAAGGCATCTGGCACAGCGGGTCGCCGATGGGCATGATCCTGCATTCGCTGCGTGGGTTACATGTCTGTGTCCCCCGTAATATGGTGCAGGCGGCAGGAATGTATAACACTTTGTTACAGGGCGTCGATCCGGCCCTGATGATCGAATGTCTCAACGGTTACCGGCTAAAAGAGAAATTGCCTGCAAACCTCCTTGATTTCCGGGTGCCGCTGGGCGTACCCGAGGTCATCAGGGAAGGGGAGGACATTACTATCGTCTCCTATGGCGCCACGCTGCGGATCGTGCATGAAGCCGCCGTAGCGCTCGAGAGTGAAGGCATCAGCTGCGAGGTCATCGACGTACAGACGCTCCTGCCTTTTGATGTACATCACAGCATCCTCGAATCATTGAAAAAGACCAGCAGGATACTGATCGTCGACGAAGACGTTCCGGGCGGTGCAGCAGCCTATATCTATAACAAGGTTATGGAGGAACAAGGCGGATATCGCTGGCTGGATACTGCCCCGCGGACCATCACTGGCAAGGCGCATCGCCCTGCTTATAGCAGCGATGGAGATTACTTCAGCAAACCCAATGTGGAAGAAATCATGGACGCGGTTCGCGCTATGATCCAGGAATAAAAGGGGTTGCCTCAGCGGCGGCCCGGCCGGAATAAAAAAGAGGCCGCAATTGCGGCCTCTCGTACGGGTCCGGTTTGCGCCGGACAATAAGATCGTTATTTCAGATTATAAAATACTTTTTGCACGTCCTCATCCTGTTCCAGCTTGTCTACCAGCTTGAGCACGTCCTGCGCCTGGTCTTCGGGCAGCTCGACCGTACTGGTGGGGATCCATTCCGTCTCGGAGGAGATCGGGGTGATATGTTTTTCTTCCAGCGCTTTCTGCATCTTGCCGAAATCATTGAAAGCGACCCGCAACACCAGCACCGGCTCGTCATGCTCACCCGTACCTTCGCCCATTTCTTCCAGTCCATGATCGATGAGCTCGAGCTCGAGTTCGTCGGCATCGAGGCCTTCCGGCTTTAGCTTGAACACGCCCATCTTTTTGAACTGAAAGCTCACGCTGCCGCTGTTGCCGAGCGTACCGCCGCCTTTATTGAAATGCGATTTCACATTGGCGACAGTCCGGACATGGTTATCGGTGGCCGTCTCCACGAGGATGGCGACCCCGTGCGGGGCGTAGCCTTCGTAGAGGATCTCTTCATAATTCTCCATTTCCTTGCCCTGGGCGCGCTTGATAGCGGCCTCGACCCGGTCCTTGGGCATGTTGACGCTCTTGGCGTTCTGAAAACAACGACGGAGCGCGGGATTGGTGGCCGGGTCCGGTCCGCCGGCTTTGACGGCAATGGCTATTTCTTTACCGATACGGGTAAACTGTTTGGCCATCCGGTCCCACCGGGCAAACATGGTGGCCTTTCTTACTTCAAATATGCGACCCATAGACGCTTAAACTTTTTTGGTGCGGGTGCAAAATTACGGGTTATTTGGCAGAGATAGACTAGGAGTCCACTTTGCTTTCATTTTTGCTATAGCTGGGGGCATTCAGCTTGCTGTTGTTTTTGCTCCAGGTAAAATAGATGATCAGGCCGATGACCATCCAGATGAAGGCGCTGAGCAGGGTCGTGCCCCAAAGACTGATGATCATAGCGCTGCAAACGATTATTCCCAGGATAGGCACCAGTGGCACCAGCGGCGTGCGGAACGGCCGGACCAGTCCCGGGTCCCGCTTTCGCAAGATGATGATACCGATGCAAACCAGTACGAAGGCCAGCAGGGTGCCGATAGAGGTCAGATCCCCAGCTACGCTCTCGGGCAGGAAGCCGGCGAACAGTCCCACGAATACGAACAGGATCATATTGCTTTTGTAAGGCGTCCTGAACTTCGGATGAAGATCGCTGAACACCTTGGGCAGCAGCCCGTCGGTGGACATGGTATAGAATACCCGGCTCTGGCCCATCAGCATCACCAGGATCACCGAGGAGAAGCCCAGCAGGATCGCTACGGTCACCAGGTTCGCCAGCCAGTGATGATGCGGCATATAGGTCTCGATCGCATAGGCCACCGATGCTTCCTTGCCCGCTTTTACAAAATCTGTGTAAGGCGCTACGCCTGTGAGGACGTACGAGAAGAGGATATATAATACCGTACAGATCGCCAGCGAGCCGAGGATGCCGATGGGCATGTGTTTCTTTGGATTCTTGGCTTCCTGTGCGGCGGTGCTCACGGCGTCAAAACCGATGAAGGCAAAGAATACGACTGCTGCGCCACGCAGGACGCCGCCCCAGCCATGGTTCAGGAAAGGCGCATACGAATATTCCGTGCCATCCGACTGCATTGCGGGCGGGGCATTGGCAGGGATCACATAAGGATGATGATTGATCTCCTTGATGAACTCCCAGCCGATGGCGATAAAGACCAGGACGATGGATACCTTTAAGAAGACGATGATGCCATTGACGACGGCCGATTCCTGCATCCCCTTGATCAGCAGCAGGGTCAGACAGATAAGAATAAAGAGAGCGGGAATATTGATGATGCCGTGATGCATGGTCCCGGAAGCATCCAGAAAGGATTGGAGCGGGGAATGGCACCATTCATACGGAATGCTATAATGAAACAGGCTGACCAATAGATTATTCAGATACTCGCTCCACGAGATGGCGACGGTGGCGGCGCCCAGCGCATATTCGAGGATCAGCGCCCAGCCGATGATCCAGGCGATCAGTTCGCCCATGGTGGCATAAGCGTAGGTATATGCGCTTCCCGCGATCGGAATGATAGAAGCAAATTCGGCATAGCAAAGTCCCGCAAAGGCGCAACCGATTGCCGCAATGATAAAGGAGAGGGTAACGGCAGGGCCGGCATGTTCACCGGCAGCTGCTGCAGTCCGCACAAAAAGACCGGCGCCAATGATGGCTCCGATCCCCAGGGCGATCAGGCTCCAGACACCCAGCGTGCGCTTCAAACCCTTCTCCGATTCGCCGGCCTGCGCAAGCAGCATAGCCAGGGATTTCTTTCGAAATAGACTCATAATAGGTTGTTTTGATAATAATTAGATAGTGTGACGACTAAGGTCGAAAATAAACAAATTCTCAATACTCGAACGTCGAATCTTGGCGGCCGGTGGGAATTTTGGCGGTAAAGTTTTGTCAATTCAATATTTTTCGATTGTTTGCAGGGGCAAATGCAGCCCGGACGGGCTCGCAGTCATGCGGAGAGCGGGCCGGAGGTCCGCTGGCCGAAGGCCCGACATTAGCCCTTTCTGCTCCGGGGGTTAATTTTGCCAAAACACCCGGGGGCAAAAATATATGCCGAAAATCAGCCTTACAGGATGGATTATGATCGCGATGATCGCCGGGGTCTTGCTGGGATTGTGGGTCCATTATCATGGCACCGCTGCTCAGATCGATTCTTTTTCGGCCTATATCGGCGTGATCACCGACGTATTCCTGCGGTTGATAAAAATGGTCATCGCCCCCCTTGTCTTCTCGACCCTGGTCGTCGGCATCGCGAAATTAGGCGACATTAAAGCCGTGGGCCGCATCGGTGGAAAGACGCTGCTCTGGTTCATGGGCGCTTCGCTGCTCTCGCTGTTCCTGGGACTGATCATCATGAGCAGTCTCAACCTGGGCGGCGAGCTCAATCTGCCGCTGCCTTCCAGCAATGCGGTTACCGGCATCGACATCTCTTCCCTGAACTTCAAAAGTTTTATCACCCATATTTTCCCGCAAAGCGTGTTCGAGGCCCTGGCCACCAACGAGATCCTGCAGATCGTCGTGTTTGCCATCTTTTTTGGTATTGCTACCGCTTCGATAGGAGAGCAGGGTAAGATCATCATCAAGGCGCTCGATGCCGTGGCCAATATCATCCTGCGCGTCACCGGCTATGTCATGTATCTGGCGCCGGTAGCAGCTCTGGCGGCGATCGCCGGCGTTGTCGCGGTCAAAGGGCCCGAGTTGCTGGTCACATACGGGAAGTTCATCCTGAGCTTCTATCTGACCGTCCTGGGTCTATGGATCATCCTGATGCTCATTGCATCGCTGGTCATCGGCCGCCGGGTCATCGATCTGGCGCTGAACGTCAAGGACATGATCCTGCTGGCTTTCAGCACCGCCAGTTCCGAAGCCGCTTTCCCGCGGCTGGTGGTGGAACTGGAAAATTTTGGTTGCTCGTCCAGGATCGTCAGCTTTGTCCTGCCGGTGGGCTACTCGTTCAACCTGGATGGGAGCATGCTTTATATGACCTTTGCGTCGCTGTTTATCGCCCAGGCCTACGGTGTCCCGCTGACTCTCGGACAGGAGATCTCTATGCTTCTGACCCTGATGCTCACCAGCAAGGGAGTGGCCGGCGTTCCCCGGGCAGCCCTGGTCGTTATCGCAGGCACGCTTTCCATGTACAATATCCCGCAGCAGGGGCTGCTACTTTTGCTGGGCATCGACCAGGTGCTGGATATGGCGCGGAGCGCT